>JBBJOH010000140.1:0-4391 GCA_037720995.1 Thermoleophilaceae bacterium | reverse complement strand
AGCTCTCAGCGCCCGAGAAGGACGCGATCAGCCACCGCGGCCGCGCGGCGCGGGCGCTCCTGGCGGCGCTCGGGAAGTGAATCGTGTTGCTTTGTGTGGGCCAGGGCGCCTGAAACGCAACTATCGATCTGCGGCGGAGCTCAGCGCAGGTTGACCGCCGCCGACACGCCCACGGCGAGCAGCACGCCGGCGTAGCCCTGGTAGTCGTTGAGCAGCAGCAACAGAGCCGCCGTGACGCAGCTCACGACGGTGACGATCCACGCGATTCGCGGCAGAGGCACGCCGTTATTGTGACCCCCATGGCAGTCGACCAGCGGGCTCCCGTCTCTCCCGACTCCGCGGCGGCCCGGCTCGTGGAGATGTCGGTGGACGTCCGCACCGCGGTCGTGGCCGACCCCGCCGGGGGCCTGATCGCCGCCTCGGACGATCTCGATCCGCAACAGGCCCGGGCCTTCGCGGGCCTGGCCGCGGACCTGTTCTCCGCCGCCGACGGCGCCCTGGGCGACCCGGCCCAGCACGTCGAGGCCCACGTCGAGGACGGCGGCGTGTTCGCCGCCCGCAGCGCCCGTCACACGCTGGCCTGCGTGGCTACGCGCCTCGCACTGCCCGCGCTGATCCTCTACGACCTGCAGAGCACGCTCGCCGAGATGGACGCGAGCGCGTGAAAGAGCAGCCCAAGGGCGCCATGGCGCGCGCCACCGCGATGGCCGAGGGGGTGGCCACGGCCGTGCGCCGCCGCCAGCGCGACCGCGAGCCGCGAGTGCTGCTCTATCGCCGCCCGGGCGATCCGCGGGTGCTGGCTCCCGGCGCGAAGGGCCAGGACCGGGTGCTCGGCGTGGCCGAGGAGATGGTGGCGCTGGTCGAGGAAGGCGATCCCCAGAGCCGCCGCCAGCGTCGGGCCTCGCGCCAGGAGGCAGCCCGGGAGGACGACGAGGGGTGACGCTCGTCGACCCCGAGCTGGCCCGCCGGGTGATTGCCCGCGCGCTCACCCACGGCGGCGACTTGGCCGAGATCTACGCCGAGGACCGCAGCGGGTTCTCCCTGAGCCTGGACGACGGCCGCATCGAACGTCCCCAGGCCGGGACCGAGCGGGGCGCTTCGGTGCGGGTGGTGCGGGGGGACTCGACCTTCTTCGGGCACGTGGACGGGCTCTCCGAGGAGGCACTGATCGCCGTGGCCGGGTCGGTGGCCCAGGCCGTGCGCGGCGAGGCCCGCGAACCGGCGGCGCTGGGCGCCCCGCGCGGCGGGGCGCGTCACGAGGTCACCCAGCCTCCGGACGCGGTCGCGCCCGAGCGCCAGGCCGAGATCCTGCGTGGCTGTGACGAGGCCGCGCGCGCCGCCTCACCGGAGGTCGCGCAGGTGAGCTGCGGCTACATGCACGACCACCGGGTGGTGGAGATCTTCAACTCCGACGGTCTGGCCGCCGCCGACCAGCGCACGCGCGTGCGCCTGTCCGTCCAGGTCGTGGCCCGCCGCCCCGGCGCAGCCGGCGGTGAGCGCGTGGAGACCGGCACCCAGACCCGCGGCGGCCACGCCGGCTTCGAGCTGCTGGCCAAGCGCCCCGAGGAGGTGGCCACCGACGCCGCCCGCAAGGCGATCACCCTCCTGGACGCCGTGGACGCCCCAACCGGCCGCCTGCCTGTGGTGGTGGGAAACGGCTTCGGCGGGGTGCTCCTGCACGAGGCCGTGGGGCACGGCCTGGAGGCCGACGCGGTGCACAAGCAGGCCAGCGTCTACGCGGGCCGCCTGGGCGAGCAGCTGGCGCAGCGCGGCGTGACGGCCTACGACGACGGTGCCAGGGCCAATGCGTGGGGCTCGGACGGCGTCGACGACGAAGGCTGTCCCACCCAGCGGACGACCGTGATCGAGGACGGTCGCCTCACCTCCTACCTCCACGACGGCCAGACGGCCCGGGCCGACGGCGTGCAGCCGACCGGCAACGGCCGCCGCCAGTCCTTTCGCCACCTGCCGATACCGCGCATGACCAACACCTACTTCGCTCCGGGCGAGGCCACGCCGGAGGACCTGATCGCCTCGGTCGACCGAGGCCTCTACGCCGTCTCCTTCGGGGGTGGACAGGTCGAGCCGGCCACCGGCGACTTCGTGTTCGGCGTGTCCGAGGGCTACCTGATCGAGCACGGCCGGGTCACCTCACCCGTGCGCGGCGCCACGCTGGTGGGCAACGGGCTGCAGGCGCTGGCCGCGGTGGACGGCATCGCCGCCGACCTGTCGATCGCCACGGGCTACTGCGGCAAGGCGGGCCAGAGCGTGGCCGCCGGGGTCGGGCAGCCCCACGTGCGAATCCGCGAGCTGACCGTGGGCGGAACGGGTTGAGTTCCTCCGACACGCTCGAAGACCTGGCCCGGGTCGGCGTCGAGGCCGCGATGGCCGCCGGCGCCGAGCACGCCGAGGCCTGGGGCGAGAGCTCCACCTCCCGCCATATCCGCATCTACGACGGCCGGGTGGAGAGCCTGAGCGACGCCGGCGGGCGGGGGATCGGCATCCGCGCCTTCCTCGGCGGGCGCGCCGGCTACTCCTTTGGCACCGACCTCACCCCGGATAGCCTGCGGGCGGTGGCCGAGCGCGCCCACGGCCTGGCCGCGGTAGCCGATCCCGACGAGCACGCCGGGCTGCCGGCGCACAACGGCGCCACCGACGTGGAGGGTCTCGAGTCACCGGCGATGGGCGACTGGACCACCGAGCGCAAGATCGAGCTGGCCCTGGCCATCGACCGCGCCGCCCGCTCTCGTCGGGGCGTCTCGCAGGTGGAGAACACGGTCTACTCCGACGGCGAGGGCCAGGCGGCGATCGTCAACTCCAACGGCTTTGCCGCCTCCTACGCCGCCACCCAGGCCTGGGCCTACTCGTCCGCCTTCGCCGGGGAGGGGGAGGATCTGATGACAGGCATGGGCATCGGCCTGGGCCGCGACCCGGGCGCCCTGGACCCCGAGGCGATCGGGCTGGAGGCCGCCGATCGCGCGCTGGCCCTGGTGGGCGCACGCCAGCCCGGTAGCCGCCGCTGTCCGGTGGTCCTCGACGCGTTCGTGGCGGCCTCGTTCGCCGGCTTCATCGGCGGCATGTGCTCCGCGGACGCGGTCCAGCGCGGCCGGTCGCTGTTCGCCGGGCGGGAAGGGGACGCGGTGGCCGATCCGGGCTTCGCCCTCACCGACGACGGCCGCCATCCCGACGGTCCCTCCACCGCCCCGTTCGACGGCGAGGGCTCGGCCACCCGGCGGACGCCCCTGATCGCCGGCGGTCGCCTGTGCGGCTACCTCTACGACTCGCGCACCGCGCGCAAGGGCGGCCGCCAGACCACCGCCAACGCGAGCCGGGGCTCCTACCGCTCCCAGCCCTCGGTGGGCGCCACCAACCTGGTCATCGAGCCCGGCGAGGGAAGCCTCGAGGACCTGGTGGCCCAGGCCGGCGACGGGCTCTACGTGACCGAGGTCGCGGGCCTGCACTCCGGGGTCAACCCGGTGTCCGGAACGTTCTCGGTGGGCGCCTCGGGCCGGCTGATCGAGAACGGCGAGCTGGGCGCCGCGGTACGCGAGATGACCATCGCCAGCGACCTGGTGGGCATGTTGCAGGCGGTCTCCGCGGTGGGGGGCCAGCCGCGCTGGGTGCCCCTGGGCGGCAGCGTCCAGGCCGTTCCGCTGCTGATCGGGGAGATGTCGATGTCGGGGTCTTGATCCCGCAAATTGCACGTTTCTCGGTCCCCGACCCCGCTCCCCAAGCCAAATCGGTACGTCCTTCGTCCGCGGGCACCGATATGTTCGCACCATCGTGAATCCCCCTAGAAGGAGCAGAAAATGACGAAGTCGGAGTTCGTCGATCAAGTGGCCAGCGAGTCTGGCCTGTCAAAGGGCGACGCCGGCGAAGCCGTGGATGCGGTGCTCGGCGTCATCGAGGGCACGCTGAAGCGGGGTGGAGAGATCACCTTCACCGGCTTCGGCAAGTTCTCCGTCGCAGAGCGCGGCGCCCGCCAGGGCGTGAACCCGCAGACGGGGGAGAAGATCCAGATCGCGGCCAGCAAGGTGCCGCGGTTCTCGGCCGGTTCCGCCCTCAAGAAGGCCGTCAAGGGCTCGTAGGCGCCCTGGGACCTGCGCAGCTGGACGGCCTGATACCTGAGCACTCCAGAGTCCCCGGACCCTCGCGTGCCAAGCACGCTTCGGTCGGGGCGTCCTTGGATTGCTCGGTCTCAGACCGCCTGGCCCGCGGGGGTCCCCTGAGCGGGGCCCTCGCGACGCTTCCGGGCGCGTGACCGAAGGCCATTTCGCCGACCGGCTCGCCGTCCTCGTCGAGGAGCGGCACAGCCGGATCGTGCTCGGCCTCGACCCCGACCCCGCCAAGCTGTGGCCCGGCGCGGTGGCCGAGAGCCACGCCGGCGGCTC
>JBBJOH010000139.1:0-4470 GCA_037720995.1 Thermoleophilaceae bacterium | reverse complement strand
GCCGCAACCGAGCCGGCGCCGGCGTAATCGGCCAACAGCGAGGCGTAGCCGAAGACCCACTCCCGGGCGCTCAATCCGCCCACCTCGCAGCCAGGCCGCGCTCGGACAGCAGCTCGCGCAGCTCGATCAGAGCGGTGTAGGTGGGCAGCGCGTACAGCGGACGGCCCGTATCCCCGCCGGCCACCGCGGCGTCCAGCGACGGGCCCAGGCGTCGGTCGACGTGCGGCTCGGCGTCGATCCCCGCGTACTTCAGGCGCAGCGCCATCTCCTCGGCCCGCGTGCCCGAGCACGTGACGCTGCGCACCCGTCCGGCGAGCAGCTCGAAGTCGGCGTCCCAGATCCAGGACACGTCGCGGCCGTCGGCGATCCCGTCGTTCAGCGCCAGCCACAGATCGACCTGCCCGTGCTCGAGCGTGAGCGTACGCAGCACCTCGTTGGCGCCCGCCGGGTTCTTGACCAGCAGGATCGACACCGGCCGGCCGGCTACGGGGATCGTCTCCACGCGGCCGAACGCCCCGCCAAAGGACTCCAGCGCCGGGCCGATCTGACCCAGCGTCGCCCCCAGCTCGAGCGAGAGGGCCACGGCGCCCACGGCGTTGTACACGTTGTAGAGGCCGGGGAGGGGGAGCCGCACGTCGAGATCGCCGAGGGGAGTCGAGATGTGCACCCGCGCGCCGGACATGCCCTGAAGCACGACCTTCGTCGCCTCCACCGAGGGCTGGGGCCGGCGACGACGGCAGCTCGGACAGGAATAGTGGCCGAGGTGGCCCATGTAGATCGCCTCGTAGGCGTAGGGGGTGCCGCAGTTGCGGCAGTGCTTGGAGTCGGCCGCGTGCTGGAGCGCGGGCAGCGCCTGGGAGTGGTCGCTGACGCCGAAGTAGACCGCGCCCTCGTGGCCTCGGCCCAGATCGGCCACCAGTGGATCGTCCGCGTTGAGCACGAAGCGCGCGCCGCGATCGGAGCCCGCCTCTGCGGCCACCAGCTCCGCCCAGCGATCGGCCAGCGTCTCCAGCTCCCCGTAGCGGTCGAGCTGGTCGCGAAAGAGGTTGGACAGCAGATAGGTCTGGGGCCCCAGCGCCTCGGCGACGCGCGGGAGCCAGGCCTCGTCGACCTCGAACAATCCCAGCTGCCCGCGTCCCGGGCGGGCATCCAGGAGCGCCGTGGCCACGCCCCAGCCCATGTTCGACCCCGCGCGGTTGTGCACCAGCGACCGCCCGCCGGCCTCGAGGATGGCGGCGACCATGGCCGCGGTGGTCGTCTTCCCGTTGGTGGCCGAGACGAGCACGGAGCCCTCGTCCAGGGCGCCGGACATCCGGCGCAGGGCGTCGGGGTCGGCCCGCAGCAGCAGCCGTCCGGGCAGCGTGGTCCCGCCGCCGCGGCCGAGCCGCCGCGAGAGCGTGCGCACCGTGCGCGCCGCGGCCTGTGAGACGCTCGGGCTCAAGCCGGCACCACCACCCGCAGGCACCGGGGCCGGACGGTCATGGTCAAGGGCACGTCGCCGATCGGGTCGCCGTCGGCGTAGATGCGGAAGGGCCGATCGGCGCTCACCGAGACCTCGCCTCCGCGCAGCACGGTCACGCTCGGGTCGTTCACGTGACGCCCGCGAAAGACGCTTGGGAGGTTCATCAGCCAGCGGGGCTTGGAGGTCTCGCCGATCGAGATCACGTCGAGCAGCCCGTCGTCGAGCTCGGCCTGGGGGGCGATGTACATGCCTCCCCCGTAGGCCTTCGAGTTGGCCACCGCGACCGAGTAGCCGCGCAGCTCGTGCACCTCGCCGTCCACGGTCACCGTGAAGCCCGCGCTCTTCCACGACCACAGCGCCCGCAGCGCGGCGTAGAGGTAGACGAGGTTCCCGCGCACCACGCGCGACTCGTTGGCGATCCGGTTGGCGTCGGAGTCGAAGCCCAGGCTGGCGATCCCCAGATAGGGCTCGCCCCCGGCCTCGGCCACGTCGATCATCCGGTCGGTGCCCTGCACGGCGGTCCGCACCGCCTCGACCACGTCGTTGGAGATGCCCAGCACGCGGGCAAAGTCGTTCCCACGGCCCGCGGGAAGCACGGCGAGGGCGCCGTCGGTGTAGCGCAGGGTCCCCGCCAGCAGTCGCAGGAAGCCGTCGCCCCCCAGGGCTGCGACCGTCTCGCCGGCCCCTGCCGCCTCGGCGGCCAGCTCGCGGGCGTGGCCGGGGTCGAGCGTCTGCACGGTCCTGAAGTCAGCCCCCAGGCGGCGCAACTCGGCCTCGGCCTCGGGCAGGCGGCGCACGGCTCGCCCGCCGGCGGCCGTCGGGTTGCACAGCAGCAGGAGCTTGCGAGTCACCCGGCGGCGGACGCCGAGAGCGGCGGCTCGATCCCCAGCACTCGGCACATGCGCCTCAGTCTAGGCCGGTGGGGGGTGAGAAGGGCGCTGCCGGGCCCTTGGACTCGGTAGATGGTCAACCACAGGAGGCAACCGATGTCCGAGCCCGTCCATCCCCGCCTGGAGCCGCACCGCATCTGGTGGGCCAGGCCGCGAAAGCTCCTGGCCATGGAGCGTCCCGGAGGGGGCGGGCGCAGCCACCGCCCCGATCGTCGCAGGCGGGAGATCGACTGGCTGCGGCATAACGACGTCCGGGTGGTCATCTCGACGATGGCCACCCGCCACAATCTCGGCGACTACGAGGAGCTCGGGCTGGAGTGGCACCACGTGCCCGTACCGGTCACCGCGGACGGAGGCGACGCGCTCGAGGAGGTGCTGGTCCTGTTGCGCGCGGAGCTCAGGCGAGCGGGAGCGGTTGCCGTGCACGGCAACCGCCACACCGACTTCGTGGCGGCGGTCTGTGCCGCCCACCTGAACGCCGCCCAGGGGCTGGACCCCGCGGCGGGACTGGCCGCCGCGGGCAGGGCAGGCCTGATGGTCACCCCGGAGGCCTGCGCGCTGCTGGGCGTCGACCCCGAGGCCGTCGGACCGGAGGGTCTCAAGCGGCTCGGCTTCCCCGGACCTGGCGGTGACCATGTAGGCGGCTCGGTTTCCCCGGACCTGGCGGTGACCCCGTAGGCGTCCGCGCCCGGAGGCCTACCCAGCGGCCACGCCGACGAGGGCGGCGAGGGTCTCGGCGGTCGTCACCGGCTGCGGCCCTCCGTCGGCGGCCTCGCCGGTGTCCGGTCCGCTGAGGACAAGGGCCGCGTCCAGCCCGGCGGCCCCCGCCGCAGCCACGTCGGAGTCCAGCCGATCGCCGATGACCAGCGTGCGCCCCTCGCCCAGCCGGTCCACCGCGGTCTCCATCAGCCGTGGGGAGGGCTTGCCCACGATCTCCGCCGTGCGGCCCGAGGCGACCTCGATCGCCGCCACGATGGCACCGGTCCCGGGCCAGGGTCCGCCGGGCATGGGCAGCGTCGGATCGCGCGCCGTGGCCAGGAGGTCCGCGCCGCGCCGCGCCGAGAGCGCCGCGTCGCGCAGCTGGGCGTAGTCGACCTGGTCGGTGCCCCCGACCACCACGACCTCCGCCTCGGCCGCGTGCTCGGGGCCGTCGACCAGCCGCAGCCCCGCATCGGCTACGTGTCGGCGCAGCGCGTCGCTGCCTATCACGAACGCGGAGCGCCCCGACAGCGTCTCGGCCAGTAGGTGCTGGACGGCGCCCCCGACGGTGACCATGTCGCCCAGCGAAGCCTGTATCCCGAGGGCCCAGAGGCTTCTGACCTGGTCCTCGCCCGAATGCCATGAGTTGTTGGTGGCGAAGGCCACCCGCTTGCCGGCCCCTCGCAGAGCGACGATCGCCTCGGGGGACCCGGGCACCGCCTCGTCGCCTACGCGCACGCATCCGTCCAGGTCCAGGATGAACTGGTCGTAGGAGTCGAGCAGAGGGGGGAGGCCGACCATCGCCGGGTGATCCTAGACCTGGCTACCGTGCTGTCCGTGAACCGACCACTCGCTGTCCTCTTGGTGTCCGCCCTCGCGATCGCCGGCTGCGGGGGCGGCGGGAAGGACGAGAAGCCGAAGGACGCCTCCAAGCCCGACAGCGAGACCGCCCAGAGCCCACCCAAGGAGCCGGCCGGAGGCTGCAAGCGGGCAAGTGCGCCGAAGCCCAAGCCCGACGGCGGCCAGAAGGCGCCCGCCTCCAAGCTCGCGCCCGGCAAGACCTACGACGTGACCATCACCACCAACTGCGGCGCTTTCACCATCCGCCTGGACCAGAAGCGCTCGCCCGCCACCGCCGCCTCCTTCGCCTCGCTCGCGCGCAGGGGCTTCTTCGACGACACCGTCTTTCACCGGATCGTGCCGGGGTTCGTGATCCAGGGAGGCGACCCGACCGGCTCGGGACAGGGCGGGCCGGGCTACTCCACGACCGACAAGCCGGCGCCGGACACCGCGTACACGCGCGGCGTCGTGGCCATGGCCAAGACGGGTGAGGAGCCGCCCGGCACCGCGGGCAGCCAGTTCTACGTGGTCACCGGAGCGGACGCCGGGCTGCCCCCCGAGTACGCGTTGCTGGGCAAG
>JBBJOH010000138.1:0-4471 GCA_037720995.1 Thermoleophilaceae bacterium | reverse complement strand
ACTGGGGCAGGACCGCCGCCATGGCGTCCACAAGCGCGTCCCCGCCCAGGCGCTCGCCGAGCGGCGTGCCGCCGTCCTCGAGCACCACCCAGCCGCGATCGACGTCGGTCGCGAGCGGGGTGAGCACCTGGGCGGGCGCGACCTCGTGGAGCAGCTCGTAGAGCCCGACCTCGAACGCAGTGCCCGGCCCGGCCGCCTTGAGCCACACCGGGCCGCCGGTGGTCGGCGCCCTGAGCGCCGTGGCCCACGGACGGACGTGCGGCTGCTCGACGGCGCCGGTGCGCTCGAGGCCGGCGCCGGCAAGCTGGTCGTCCAGCCACGCGACGGCGACGTCCCGCCATGCGGCTGAAGACCAGACCGTCACGCCGTAGTCGGAGTCAGTCACCAAGTCAGCATCCCAAGCCCGCCGGCTTATACATTCCCTGGACGCGATCTCGACTCAAGGAGCCGCCATGGCCCTGCTCAAGCCCGATCCCAGCTTCTACGCGTCGCCAGGTGAGGCCAAGCACGCCCCGCCCGAGACGCTGGCCTACGTGGCCACGCTGAACACCGGCGCCAACGGCGATTCCGCGCCCGACGCCATCTCGGTGCTCGACGTCGACAAGGGCTCGTCCAGCTACGGCCGGCTCCTCGGCCGCGTGGACATGCCCAACGTGGGAGACGAGCTGCACCACTTCGGCTGGAACGCCTGCTCCTCGGCGCTCTGCCCGTGGGCCGCGCACCCGCACGTGCAGCGGCGCTACCTGCTGGTGCCGGGGCTGCGCTCCTCGCGCATCCACGTGATCGACACAAAGGCCGATCGACACCGCCCCGAGATCGTGAAGGTGATCGAGGCCGAGGAGATCGAGCGCAAGACCGGCTACAGCCGCCCGCACACGATCCACTGCGGACCCGACGGGATCTACGTCTCCGCCCTGGGCGCGCCCGACGGCGGTGGCCCCGGCGGCATCTTCCTGCTCGATCACGAGAGCTTCGAGGTCAAGGGGCCGTGGGAGCGAGACCGGGGGCCGCAGGAGCTTGCCTACGACTTCTGGTGGCACCTCAACTACGGCACGGTCCTCTCCAGCGAGTGGGGCACCCCCGACATGGTCGAGGACGGGGTGAACCCGGAGCTGCTGCTGGGCGGCAAGTACGGCCACCAGCTGCACGTCTGGGACATCGACAGCCGCTCCCACCGCCAGGCCGTGGACCTCGGCGCCGACCAGCAGATGGTGCTGGAGCTGCGGCCCGCCCACGACCCCAACCAGACGTACGGCTTCGTGGGCGTGGTGGTGTCCACGGCCGACCTCTCGGCCTCGGTTTTCCTTTGGGAGCGCGCGAAGGACGGCAGCGTGTCGGCCCGCAAGGTCATCACGATCCCCGCCGAGCCGGCCGCGGAAGAGCAGCTGCCCGATGCCCTCAAGCCGTTCGGCGCCGTGCCGCCGCTGGTCACCGACATCGACCTGTCGGTGGACGATCGCGACCTGTACGTATCCTGCTGGGGCACGGGCGAGCTCAAGCGCTTCGACGTGTCGGACCCGCGCAGCCCACGTGAGACCGGCTCGGTCCGGCTGGGCGGCATCGTGGACCGGGCGGCCCATCCCGCCGCCGGCGCGGTGAACGGCGGCCCCCAGATGGTCGAGCTCAGCCGCGACGGCCGGCGCGTCTACCTGACCAACTCGCTGTACGCCTCCTGGGACGCCCAGTTCTACCCGGACGGGATCGACGGCTGGCTGGTGGGCCTTAACGCCCCCGAGGGCGGCGGCCTGTCGGTGGACCCCGACCTGTTCGTGGAGTTCGACGGCGAGCGTCCGCATCAGGTGCGCCTGGAGGGCGGCGACGCCTCCTCGGACTCCTACTGCTTCTCCGACTGAGCAGTGGAGGGCCTCTGGCCATGGGTGGTGATGGCGGGCCTGGGGGCCTACCACGGACTGAACCCGGCGATGGGGTGGCTGGTCGCGGTCTCGCTGGGCATGCAGGATCGCGACCGCCGCTCCGTGACCAGGGCGCTGATTCCGATCGCCGTCGGCCACGAGCTGTCGATCGTCCTGGTGGCGGGGCTCGTGCTCGGTGTGGGGGTGCTCACGGACCCGGCCGCGCTGCACCTGGCGGCGGCGGTGGCGCTGATCGCCTTCGGCGTCTTTCGCTTCGCCAAGCCCCGGGCGCACTTCCGCTGGGTCAAGGGACGGGTGAACCGGCGGGAGCTGACCGCATGGTCGTTTCTGATGTCCACGGCGCACGGGGCGGGCCTGATGGTGGCTCCGGTGCTGATCGGCTCCAGCACCGCCCAGGCCTCGCCGGGTCACGACCACGCCGTCCAAGGCATGGGCCTGGGCGGCCTGTCGATCCCCGAGACGGCGCTCGCCGTGTTTCTCCACGTGGGGGCGATGCTCGTGGTGATGGGCGCCGTGGCCCTGGTGGTCTACGAGAAGCTGGGGGTGCGCGTGCTGCGCAAGGCGTGGGTGAACTCCGACCACCTATGGGCGGCGGCGTTCGTGTTCGCCGGCGCGCTGACGCTGGTTACCTGACGTACTCGCACCCTCACCGCAGCGTGAGGATCGTTACCTCGGGCTTCGCGCCAAAGCGAATCCGTGGTGCCTGATCGCGCTCGACGCCGATCCCACGACTCACGTAGATGCGCTTGCCGGCCAAGTCGTGCAGGCCGCCGCCGGCGACCTCCCGCGGCACCTTCGAAGCCGTCATCAACGGACCAATCAGCGGGAGCTGGACCTGGCCGCCGTGGGTGTGTCCCGCCACGGTCAGGTCGATGCGGGTGGCGCGCGACAGGGGCAGTGCGGCGTCGGGCCGGTGGGCGAGCAACAGACGTACGTCGCCGCGGCGGGGGCTCGTCTCGAGTCGGGCGGCCGCCCGGCGGGCCGCCGGGGAGTCCCATGCGAGCTCCATCCCGGCGATCGTCACCGCGCGATCGCGAACGGTGGTGCGAACCACGTCGTTTCTCAGCAAGCGCACTCCGGTACCGGCCGTGACCGCACGTGCCTCGCCGACGCTTTCCACGTCTCCCTGCACGGCGAACACGCCGCCGGCCGCGTGCAGGCCACCCAGGAGCTCGCGGATCGAGACGAGCTCCTGAACCAGCGCCTTGGGGCTCCCCTGGTGGATGTCACCGGTCAACAGGATCAGGTCGGGGCGCTCGCTCATCGCACGGGCGACCGCCTCGGCCTCGCGCTCGCTCAGGTGCTCGAACTGCAGGTCCGACAGGACGGCGACACGGATAGGCGCCTGTCCCGCGCGCTCAGGCGCCAGGCCGACCGTGGTCCGCTCGGTCGTGAGTCCCCCGGGCTCGACCACGCCCGCGTAGAAGGCGAACGGCGCCGCCAGGACCGCGGCCACGGCGATCGCCTGCGACCAGCGCGACGTGCGCCCCCTGCCCGCGGCCAGGTAGGTGACACCCGCGAGTGGAAGGGCGACGCCCAGGTCGAGCCAAAGCACGTGAAGCACCCCGAACGGGATCGTCACCCCGTTGGCCAGGAGCACGAGGCCCTTGACGGCAAGCACACACGTCGCGAAGACGAGGGCCACGGCGAGCCGGGACGCGGCGGGCCGGCGAGCGAGCCACCAGGCGGCGGCGCAGACGATCACCACGTCCACCGCGCAGGAGGCTGCGAACCCAAGGTTCGAGGAGCCCCAGTCGACGGCGGTCACCGGCTGTCGGCCAGAGTCGCGCGGGCACGGGCGCGGCTCAGGTTGAGGGCGAAGAAGCCGTCGCCTTGCGCGTTTCCAGCGGTCCGCTCGACCAGCCCGGGCGCAACCCGCCGCGGCAACCGCGACAGCGCGGGCGTCGCATCGGGTCCGAGCGTCGCGAGGTAGCCCGTATCGATCTTCCCCGTGCGCTGGTAGCGGTCGACGTTCTGCCCCGCGACCAGCCCCTCCGGGTTCAGGAGGCTGAAGGCCAGGATCCCGGCGGCGCTCACGACGACGATCGCCCGCGGCAGCACCTTCGTCCTGCGGAGCACCCCGGCCCCGGCGACGAGCACGAGCACGGCGCCCACCCACAGCGTGGCCGCGTGGCCCAGCAGTCGTGTGATCGTGAACCCGTAGGTGTCCTCGAGCAGCCCCAGCCGCCGCAGCGCCGAGACCAGCACCACGACCGTCAGCGCGCACAGCAGGCCGAGCAGCAGCTCGACAGGAGTGGGCCGCCGGCCCGACCGCCGGCCGCACCGCTTGCCGGCCACCGCGACCACCACGAGGGTCAGGAACGCGACCACCAGCAGCTGGTAGAAGCCCTCGCGCGCGTACTCGGCGTAGGTGAGGCCGGCAGTGTCGAGCACGTGGTCGTCGCCCCCGAACAGGATTCGGGCCTGCACGACCAGGAAGACGACGAACAGGGCGTCGAGCAGGGCCAGGGCGATCAGCCACTCGGCCGACCACCGCTCGCCGGCCTCCGCGCGCGTCTTGTCCCGGGGCGGAGCCAGCGCGACCAGGACGACCGCGCCGCAGATCGCCACCACCGCGACCAGGACCCCGGCGCGGG
>JBBJOH010000137.1:0-4484 GCA_037720995.1 Thermoleophilaceae bacterium | reverse complement strand
GGGTGCTTGAGGGCGCAGGGAAGATGGAGGCCGTTTACCGATCCGGCAGGATGCCGGATCGGTCGAGGGCATCCCGTTTACCGATCCGGCAGGATGCCGGATCGGTCGAGAGCATCCTCAGCGCCGCAGCGCCGAATCGGTACCGCCGAGCGATCCGGGGCCCGCGTAGGTCGCCGGGCCGCGGACCTTGGGGACCTCGCGCGGCGGGCGCCTGGGCTCCGGCGGCGTGCTCAGGACGACCGAGATCATGCAGCCCAGCACAGCGGCGTACACGCAGCCCAGCAGGGCGCTGAGCACCCCCACATGGCCGCCGGTGACCAGCAGCATCAGGTACCAGGCCCCGGTCAGGGGGTCCAGCGACAGGATGCTCAGCTCATAGACCGCCAGCAGCGCGGGAAGGACCAGCCCGCCGACCACCAGAGCCACCCGGCCCCGCCGGCCCGGAAGGGGATCGACCAGCAGCGCCAGCGTCCAGAGGTGCAGCGCCGGGACCATGATCAGGGCGGAGAACGGGTTTACGAGCCACACCACAAGCGTGCAGAGCGAGAGGACCAATCCGAGCACGACCGCCGCACCGGGCGCCGCGACCTCGCGCAGGTCGGGGTCGGCGGCCCTGGCCAGGCGGCGCAGCAGGACCCAGGCAAGCGCGGTCGCGAGCACGACCAGCGCGAGCGCCGCGATCGGACCGGCGCCCAGGGGAGACAGCTCCGGCGCCACGGGCGCGGCGGGAGAGTCGATGGCCCCGACCAGGTCGAGAAAGTGGGCGAGGCCCGCCCCGATCACGAAAGCCAGCACGCCCGCCCCGAGCCACGCGAGCCAAGCCGCGACCGCGCTGCGGCGCCGGCGCGCGCGCGCGAACGCGTCCACCGACGCCACGAGCGCCGGCAGGATCAGAGCGAGGGCGAGGACCGAGAGCACCCAGCCCGGCATCACCTGGCTGACCGCCGTGAGGTAGGTGCTCGGACCCTCGCCCGGGCTGCGGGCCTGATCGAGCGCGGTGACCGTGCGCAGCACGGCCCGCCCGCCGACGCCCAGGCGGTCTCGATCGATGTCCCCGGCCCGGCTGGCCGACGTGTCCTGGCGCTCCCCCCCGCCCGCTATGCGCACGGCGTCATAGCCCTGGTCCAGGAGCACCCCCTGCGCGCCGAGACCCAGCGGGAACGAGAGCCGCGCCAGCTGTCCGGCCGCGCTGGCGCGGGGGGCGACGGCGTCCGCCTCCGCCCGCAGGGACTCGACGGCCGTGCGCTGGAGGCGCAGGCCGGCGCGGGCGGTGTCGTTGGACCACGAGACCACCGACGGCCGGTCGGGGCCGCCGTAGCCCAGGCCCGAGAGGACGACCACTCCGTCTACCAGCCCCGGCTCCCCGATCGAGGAGGCCAGCCGCGCCGCACCCACCTCACCGAGCGCGCCGCCGTCGACGGAGGCCAGCACCAGCGTCCTGCTCGAGGGACGTCCCTGAAAGATCCGCGCCAGATCCATCAGGGCGGCTGTGTCCGAGGCGCTCCCGGCCGCGTCCGGCACGCCGGTGGCGTCGCGATCGGCCACGACCACGATCTGACGACGGCTCTTGCCCGCCCGCCGGCCCACGACGTTCACCAGGTCGCGATCGTGGCTCCTAAAGCGGGCGACCTCGACGGTGAAGCCCTGGCGGCGAAACGCACCGGCCACCAGGCCGGCCGTGCGCCGGTCGCCCACCGACCCGGCTCTGCGATCGCGCGCGGCCGTGACGATCCGCCCGGCCGTCACCGAGCTGCTCGATCCCCCGAAGACCACGTCCGCGGGCAGGCCCTGGGCCAGCGCCCCCGGGCGGCTCTCCAGCGAGAACATCACCAGCACCACGGCCAGGATCGCGGGCAGGAAAGCCGCCCGGTAGATGCGCAGCTCGATCATCGCGTACAGCCCCTCACCGCCTCAACCTACAATGGGCGAGGGCGTCGCTTTCGTGCTGCAATGCCCGAACGGCTCCCGATGGCAACGCAGGCTCCCCGCATCCTCCTGGTCGACGACGAGCTGTCGGTGCAGAAGCTGCTCGCGTACCCGCTCCGCAAGGACGGGTTCGAGGTTGTGGCGGCGCTCGATGGCCGTGAGGCCCTGGAGGCCGTCCGCGACGGCGAGTTCGACCTCGTGGTGCTGGACCTGATGCTGCCCCGGGTCGACGGGTTCGAGGTCTGCCGGCGGATACGGGCCACCTCCTCGGTGCCGATCGTCATGCTCACGGCTCGGGCGGAGGAGCTGGACAAGGTGCTGGGGCTGGAGCTCGGAGCCGACGACTACATCACCAAGCCGTTCTCGGTGCGCGAGTTCCGCAGCCGGGTCAAGGCGGTGCTGCGGCGGGCCGACCTGGCCCGGGGCGGTGACGAGCGCACCGAAGCGCCGATCGAGGACGGCGATCTGCGGATCGACTTCGAGAAGCGCACGGTCTCCCGCGCCGGGCGAGCGGCCCCGCTCACCTACGTCGAGTTCGAGATCCTCGCCGCACTCGCACGCAACCCGGGCCGGGTCTACAACCGGATGGTCCTGCTCGAGCGCGTCTGGGGAGACGCCTCCTACCGCGATCCCCGCACCGTCGACGTGCACATCCGCCATCTGCGCGAGAAGCTGGAGACCGACCCCCGGGTTCCCGAGCTGATCCTGACCGTGCGCGGCGTCGGCTACCGCTTCCGCGACCGATGACCGGGCGAGCATCGATCGACCCCTTCCGGCGCCCGCGCCTCAAGTCGCTGCGCGACAAGCTCGCGTTGCTGTTCCTGGGGATCACGGCCGCGGGGTTCGGCGTCATCTACTTCATCGTCGTTCCCCAGCTGCAGTCCAGCCTCGAGGACGCCAGGCTCGACGAGCTGGCTCGCGTGGCCGGCGCATCACAGCCGGTGCTGGAGAAGCTGATGGGAAGCCGCGACGCCACCGCGGCCACGCTGGACCGGCGGGTCCGGTCGATCGCCGACTCGGCGGGTGCCCGGCTGACGCTGTTGGGCGTACAGCAATCCCGCGGCCCGGGCGCAGGGGCTCCCCGCTACTTCGTGATCACCGACTCGCGCGAGGAGCGTCGCGTACCGCGCAACGACCCGCTGGTCAGCCGGGCGATCCGCAGCGGGGGCCTGGCGCGCGGGAAGGGACTGCTGGGCGCCGAGCAGCTCGGCGAGCTGGCCCAGCCGCTCTCCTACCGCGACCGGACCGAGTGGGTAGCTCTCTACTCCCGCTCCTTCGACGACGTGACCGAGACGGTCACCTTCATCCGGAACCGGCTGCTGCTGGCCACCGCGGCGGCGCTGGTGGTGGCGCTGGCCGGGGGCTACCTCGTGGCTCAGGCGCTCTCTCGCCGGGTCCGCCGGGTCGAGCGCGCGGCCCAGCAGGTGGCCGCCGGGCGCTTCATCGACCCTCTGCCCGTGGACTCGGCCGACGAGCTGGGTCAGCTCACGCGGTCGTTCAACGAGATGCAGGCCCAGCTGCGCCAGATGGACGTGGCCCGGAAGGAGTTCGTGGCCACGGCCTCGCACGAGCTGCGCACCCCGATCTTCTCGCTGGGCGGATTCCTCGAGCTGCTGCGCGACGAGGACCTCGACGAGGACACACGGCGCGAGTTCCTGGACACCGCGGTCGAGCAGGTCGAGCGGCTGCAGAAGCTGGCGGTGGACCTGCTCGACCTGTCGCGGCTGGATGCGGGCTCGGTGGCGCTCGAGCGGGCGGCGATCGACCTCTCGGCGCTCGCGCGCGAGGTGATCGGCGAGTTCCGGCTCGCGGTGACCCGCCACGAAACCGAGCTGGAGGTGCGCCTGCCGGCCCGCGTGAGGGCCACCTGCGACCGCGAAAGGGTGGCCCAGATCGTGCGTATCCTGCTCGACAATGCGCTTCGCCATACGCCCGAGGGGACACAGGTGACCGTGTCCGCCGGGCGCGCGAACGGGGCGATCAGCCTGACCGTGGCCGACAAGGGACCCGGCCTCCCCGACCGGGCGCAGGTGTTCGAGCGCTTCTATACCGGGGACGCCACGCGCGGCGCCGGGCTGGGACTGGCGATCGCCCGTGAGCTGGCCGAGCGCATGGACGGGAGCCTGCGCGCCGAGCCCGCGCAGCGGGGCTCCTCCTTCACGCTGGAGCTGCCCGCCTACGTGGGGCGCCCGCCCACGTGATGCGGCTCATCCGCTCCGCGCTCACCGCGTGATCGAACTCGTCCGCGACCTCTCGCTCGCCCTCCGCGAGCAGGTGCTCCCCCAGCTCGGCGCCCACGCCGGTCGCACGCACGAAGTGGACTCCGAGGCCGCCGGTGGCGATGTGACCTTCGCCATCGATGCCGCCGCCGAGGCCTTCCTGGAGGAGTTCCTGTCCGAGCGCGCCCCCGACGTGGCCTTCTACTCCGAGGACCGCGGCCTGGTGTTGCCGCGGGGCGCCCCGCTGGGGTCGCCCCGCGGGGCCGCCGGGGCGGGCCCCCCCCGCCCGGGGGGGGGGCCCCCCCGCCGCCCCCCGCCGGCGCGGGCCGGGCCCGCGGG
>JBBJOH010000136.1:0-4493 GCA_037720995.1 Thermoleophilaceae bacterium | reverse complement strand
CACGCTGGGCAAGTACACGCGGCTTCGCTTCCGGCGCGGCCTCGCCCCCGCCCGCGTCGACCGCTGCGTAGTCCCCAAGTCGCCCAAGCCGGTGTCCTGCAGATGAGGGCCCGCTGGTGGATCGCCCCGGCCGTGGCCGCGGCGCTGCTCGTCTCCCCCCCGGGGGCGTACGCCGCCGGCGAGCCCGTGAACGGCGAGCCGCCGACGGTCACCCAGTCCGGATCGACCCTGACCACCACCGACGGCATGTGGGTGGGCGTCACCCGGCCCTTCGCCTACTCCTGGTTTCGCTGTGCGGACGCGAACCCCGACAGCTGCCTCGAGGTGCCGGGGCAGACTTCACCCAGCTACCCGATCACCAGCCTCGACGCCGGCAACCGGATCCGCTCGCGCGTCACCGGCTCTAACCCCCTGGGCTCGGCCACGGCCTCCTCCGCGCCCACCGCCGCGTTCCCCGTATCCGCGCCTTCGCCACCGCTGATCGGCGGCCCGCCCGCGCTGCCGCGGTTGTCTCCGTTCCCGGTGGTGGTGGTCATCGGGCGCACCCGCGGCGCGCGTACGCGGATCACGGGCGTGCTGGTGCGCGGACCCGCCGGGGCCAAGGTCACCCTCTCCTGCAACCGTCGCTGCCGCGTACGCGGCGGGGCCACGAGGATCGGCGCGAAGAGGCGGGTGCGCGTGAAGCGGGCCGAGCGCCTCTACCGCAAGGGCGCGGTACTCGACCTGCGCGTGACCGGTCGCGGCAAGGTGGGCAAGTTCACCCGCCTGCGGATGCGGGAGGGGCTCGCGCCGGCGCGCGTCGATCGCTGCCTTGTGCCCGGGTCGGTCGCGCCGACCCGCTGTCGCTAGCGCTCCGCGAGCTCCAGCAGGGCATCGGCAACCCGCCGGGCCGCATCGGGCCGCGCAATGCCGCGGGCCGCGCTTCCCATGGCCGCGATCCGCTCGGGCGAGGCCAGCAGCGCCTCGACCTCATGGACAAGCCGCGGGCCGTCCAGCTCGGCGTCGGGCACCACCACCGCCGCACCCGCGCACTCCATGTGACGGGCGTTCAGCGTCTGGTGATCGGCGGTGGCGTGCGGGTAGGGCACGAGGATCGACGGCAGACCGGCGCCGGCGACCTCCAGCACCGAGCCGCCGGAGCGGGCGACCACCAGGTCGGCGGCGGCCAGCGCTTCGGCGAACGGCTCGATGTAGGCGTGCAGGTGGTAGTGCGGCGGCGAGCCGAGCGCCGCCAGGCGCTCGGCCAGCGCCGGGTGGTCCCGGCGCCCGCACGCGTGCAGCACGGCAAGCCGCGCATGGGAGCCGAACGCTTCGAGGGCGGCGTCGTTGATCCGGCGCGCACCCAGCGACCCTCCGAAGACCAGCAGGCAGGGCACGCCGGGGGCGACCCCGAAGCGCTCGCGGGCGCGGGAGCGATCGGCGTGACCCGTTCCGGCCGGGCTCGGGCGGCCGACCAGCTGGTAGCGCTCGTCGTCGCGTCCCTGAATCGGAAAGGCCAGAAACACGCGGTGGGCGAACCGCGCCAGCAGGCGGTTCGTGATCCCCAGGTGGCTGTCGGCCTCGGTGGCCACCACCGGTAATCCCAGCGAACGGGCGGCGACCCCCACCGGCGCGGCTACGTAGCCGCCCCCGCCCATCACCGCGTCGGCGCCAAGCTGCTTGAGCATCCGGCGGGCGCGGACGGTGGCGGTGAGCGCCAGGCCGACGGCGCGGGCGGCCCGCAGCGGATTGCGCCGATCGATGCCCGCCACCCGCAGCTCGTGGAATGGGTAGCCCGCGGCGGGGACCAGCTCGGCCTCCGCGCGCTCCCCCCCCAGGAACTCGACCCGCGCGCCGCTATCCCGCAGCGCGGCGGCGACGGCCAGGGCCGGGACCACGTGTCCCGCTGTCCCGCCGGCGGCGATCACGATCGTCGGCATGTCCGCCTCCGTCGATGGCCTGAAGGCGCGGCTTGCGTTCGCTTTGGGCCAGACCACCGGTGGCGGCCACGTTGAGCAGCAGGCCCATCCCCGCCAGCAGCACGATCAGGTTGGTGGAGCCGTAGGAGATGAAGGGCAGGGGAATGCCGGTGAGCGGGGCCATGCCCAGCACGGCGAAGAAGTTGAGAGTGGCCTGGCACAGGATCAGCGAGGTTATGCCGGTGGCCAGCAGCTTGGAGTAGCGGTCGCGTGCCGCCTTGGCGGCCCTCAGGCCCGCGTAGCCGATCATCCCGTAGAGCACGGCCACGCCGATTATCCCCATCACGCCCAGCTCCTCGCCAATGATGGCCAGGATCATGTCGGTGTGGGCCTCGGGCAGGTAGAAGATCTTCTGGACCGATTCGCCCAGGCCGACCCCGAACAAGCCGCCCGAGCCGATCGCCGTCAGCGCCTGCACGGCCTGAAAGCCGGTGTCGCCGGCGTCCTCGAACGGGTGGACGAAGGCGGTGAGCCGCGCCATCCGGTAGGGCTCGACCACGGCGAGCAGCCCGGCGGCCACGAACAGGGAGGCGCCGAGCACGCCGAGGTGGCGCACCGGCGTGCCGGCGGCCACCAGCAGGGCGCCCATGGAGAAGCAGATGACCATCGCCGTGCCCATGTCGGGCTGCTTGAGCAACAGCAGGCAGGCCGCGCCCACCACCAGCAGCAGGGGCCTGGCGAGCGTGCGCAGGGTCTTGACCGACTCGGGCCGGTCGGCCAGCAGCCGGGCGGCGTAGAGCACCAGCGAGACCTTCAACAACTCGGAGGGCTGGAACTGCAACGGGCCCGCTCCCAGCCAGCGGGTTGCGCCGTTGATCGTCACGCCGATTCCCGGCACCATCACCGCAACGGTCAGGGCGAAGGAGACGCCCAGCAGCATCGGAGTGGCCCGGCGTACGACGGCCAGGCCGTGGCGGGACAGGTAGTGCAGGGCGAGCAGGCCGATCAGCCCCAGGAACACGAACCGCTTGAGGAACGCGGCGGGATCCCCCCCGGCGCCCTCGAGCACGGACTCCGCCGAGCTGGCCGAGTAGACCATCACCGCGCCGACGGCGAGCGTGCACAGGGTGGCGGTGTAGAGGATCGAGTACTCGACGGGGCGCTTGATGCCCCGGCCGGACCGAACGTCGTGTTCGGTCCGGAATGAGCCCCGGCCGGACCGAACGTCGTGTTCGGTCCGGAATGACGGGCGACGCGACGGCATCAGAGGCCCTTTCGACGCCCGGCGCCGGAATCATCCAAGGCCCGCCACGAGCTCCTTGAAGCGCCGCCCGCGGTGCTCGTAGTCCTCGAAGGCGTCGAAGCTCGCGCAGGCCGGCGAGAGCAGCACGACCTCCCCGGGCCGGGCGGCGATCGAGGCCTGGGCCACGGCGTCCTGAAGGCTCTGGGCCCGCACCAGCGGTGCCGCTCCGGTCAGGTCGGCGGCCAGGCTCTCGGCGGCGGGGCCGATCAGGTAGGCCGCCCTGACGCGCTCGGCCAGCGGAGCACGCAACCGCCTGAAGTCACCACCCTTGAGGCTTCCGCCGAGGATCACGTGCACCCCGCCCCGGAATGCCTCGATGCCCCGCGCCGCCGACGCCGGGTTGGTGGCCTTGGAGTCGTTGACGTACAGAACGCCGTCTCGCTCGGCAACCTCCTCCAGCCGGTGGGGAACTCCGCCGAAGGTGGACAGCGCCCCAACCACCGCCGCCGCCGGGATGCCGCAGGCCAAAGCCACGGCCGCCGCTCCCATCGCGTTCTCCACGTTGTGGGCCCCGCGCAGGCTGAGGTCGGCCACCGCCATGAGCGGCTCACCCCGCCACCGCAGCTGACCGTCCACCACGGCCATGTCGGATCGGGGCGAGCCGAAGGTGATCCGCTCGGCCCCTCCGGGCAGGCGGCACCCCTCGGGGGCCACCGCCACGCCGTCTGTGTCCTGGCGCGCGAAGGCGCGCAGCTTGGCGGCCGTGTAGGCCTCGACCGTCCCGTGGCGATCCAGGTGGTCCTCCTCCACGTTGAGCAGCACAGCGGCCTCGGGGGCAAAGGCCGAAGTGTCCTCGAGCTGGAAGCTCGACGCCTCGCACACAACCGTGGTGGCGGGCTCGACGGCGCCGACCAGCGCGGCCACGGGACGGCCGACGTTGCCGGCCACCTCCACCGCCCTCCCGGCCGCGCGCCAGACGGCTCCCAGCAGCTCGACCGTGGTGGTCTTGCCGTTGGTGCCCGTCACGGCCACGAACGGGTTGGCGGGCAGCAGGCGCCAGGCCAGCTCCAGCTCGCCGGTGACCTCCAGGCCGCGCTCTGACGCGGCCACGATCACCGGCGCGCTCCACGGCACGCCGGGGCTCTTGACCACGGTGCGGACGCCGTCGAGGAGCTCGACTCCCTCCGTCGCGACGTGAACCTCGAAGCCCGGGTCAGGTCCAAGGTCGGGCGACCCGGCGTCGGTGCCGATCACCTCGCCGTGGGCGACCAGCATCCGCGCCGCCGCGACGCCCGAACGGGCCAGTCCGACGACCAGGTAGGGGCCGCGTGGAAGCGGCGGCCGCTCAGGCA
>JBBJOH010000135.1:0-4497 GCA_037720995.1 Thermoleophilaceae bacterium | reverse complement strand
TGATCTTCTCCTTGAGGTACTTGCCGAGGCCGTCGTGGGTCATGCCGCGGTACACGGGCACGTCGAGCTTGGGGACGTCGGCGAACTTGATCGTGTTGTTCTGGCCCGACCAGATCGCCTCGGAGAGGTCCTTGCCCACCTTCTCGGCGTCGATGTCGAAGGCGGCGGTGAACTCGATGTCGCCCACGTGGTAGCCGCCGAGGTCGACGTGCATCAGTCCCGGCACGTCCTGTGTGGGATCGGCGTCGGCGTAGTACTGGACGCCCTGCACGAACGAGGAGGCGCAGTTGCCCACGCCCACGATGGCCACGCGCACCTTCTCGCTCTGGTAGCGAGATGCGCCGTTGGTCGAATGGTTCTCTGACACGAAGGATCCTCCTGGAAGTCTCATGAAAAGCGGCGCCGGAGGGCGCCGCGTCGTCGGCTGAAAGAACCCGAGCGGGGGCTCGGGGTTACTTGCGCGGGTGCGTGCCGAAGGCGTGCCGCGGGACCGTCCAGCCTAGCGCCGAGCGTGGAGGAGCGCAGCCGGAGCGTCGGTCCGGCAAGCACCGGAGCGATTTCCTCAGGCGGTGGCCGCGGCGTTCAGCTCGCGCCGGACGTGGGCCATGCGCTGAAAGGTGGTGAAGATCGTGAGCGCGGCCAGTACGTAGACCGCCGGCTCGAGCAGGTCCAGATCCACCACGTTCGCACCCTTGGCCAGGAGCAGGCCGGCCGCGATGATCGCCACGCGGACCGCCCGGGTGGCCAGTCCCACCTTGCACTCCACGCCCAGCGCCTCGGCCCGGGCGCGCGTGTAGGAGACCATCAGGCTGAAGAGCACGGCCAGCACAACCGCGGCCACGGCGAGGTCGTCTCCAACCTTGGCGAAGTAAGCCCCCACGGCGGCAAGCACGATGCCCTCCTCGACGCGGTCCAGGCTGGAGTCCAGAAAGGCCCCGAACGGTGTCCCCTTGCCCGACATGCGCGAGTAGCGCCCGTCCAGGGTGTCCATGACCGACCCGATCACGAACGCGATCCCCGCCAGGAAGAACTCCTCCTGGGTCACCAGCGCGGCGGCGATGAGGTTGCCCACCAGGCCGGTCATGGAGATGGCGTTGGGGGTCAGGCGCGACTCGATCAACCGGTCGCGGGCCAGCTCCCGCCTCGCTCCCCGGGGCGCACCCTCCGTTCGCGCCGGCCCGGCCACGCCGGTCAGGCCACCGCTTCGGCCGGCCCCGTGCGCCACCCCCACACTTCCGGGCGAGCCCTCGCGAGGGCGAACGACGCCCCCGTGGCGGACACGGCGGCGACCAGCGCGCCCAGGGCGGCGTCCAGCCAGAAGTGGTTGGCCGTCACCACGACCACGAAGGTCACGACCGCGGGGTAGATCAGCCACAGGCCCTTCAGCGCCCGGTGCCTGACGATGCGGCTGGCCGGCACGGCGATCATCAGGGCAAAGGCCACGTGCATGCTCGGTACGGCGGCGAAGGGGTTGTAGAGCACGTTGGCGCTCTGGTCGGCCTTCTCGCCAACGAAGGAGGCGACCGTATCGGTAAAGCCCCACTCGGGCATGAAGCGGGGGGGTGCTACCGGGTAGATCGCGTAGCCCACGAGCGCCAGGAACATGGCGATCATGAACATATTGCGCACGTAGTAGAACGAGCCGTTGCGCAGGATGTAGAGCCAGATCAAGAACGTCGTCGTGATCGCGAAGTGCGAGTTCACGTACATGAAGCTTGCGCTGTCGAGGATCCAGGTCTGACCCTGGGCCCAGCTCTGGAGGCCGGGCTCGAAGAACAGGCCGATGGCCCGCTCGGCGTCGACCAGCGTGCGTGCGTTCTCGAAGGCGAGGGCGGCCTGGCCGTCGACGAGGCCGCGCACCAGGCGGTACGCGTAGTAGGCGCCGGCGAAGAGCGTCAACTGGCGTAGGGCATCGAGCCAACCCTGGGGAAGCCAGCGCTGAGTCATGTTCCAGTAGCGCTTAAACTGGGCGAAGAAGTCCTGGGCCACCTGGTTCACGACCGGGAGCGTAGAGCCTCCGCCCGGAAGGGCATCCGTGCCCTTCCCGGAAACGTCAACGGACCTTGCCCAGGAGCCTCAGCCCGAGTTACAGCGCTTGCCGCGCTGCAAGACGCGCTCGGGCCCGAAGCGCGTGACCAGCTTCAGGAAGCCGGTGCGCCGGGCCGTTACCCGTGTCCAGTCCCCGTCACGCTCCACGCACCCGCCCTTGGCCAGCCAGTACTGGGTCCAGCGAACGCGGACGAGCGCGGACCCGGGCTTGCGCACGCGCAGCAGCACTTGGTCGGAGCCCAACTGCTCCAGCTCGATGTTCGCGCCGCCGCGCGAGATCACCATGGGGGTGGGCAGCGTTACCTCGTAGATGCGCCAGTGCTCGAACTTCGCGCGCAGCCGCAGGTAGGGCAGTCCGCTCTCGATCAGCGCGCGCTCCTGGTATGCGCTCTTGTCGGGCTTGGCGTCGGGCAGAGCCACGTAGCGGACCGCGTTCTCGGACAGCCAGTTGGCGTAGTTCAGCTCGTTGAGCGGCCCCTTGTAGAAGATCGGGTTGCGGCCGGTGTCCAGCTGGCGCAGCCAGCCGCGGGCCAGCGGCACCTCTGAGGCCACCTCGGCTCCCTCCCAGTGTCCCAGGGTGAAGGGGATCTCCAGCCGCCGCTGATCGGGCAGCAGCTTCATGTACTCGCGCACCGGGTCGAAGTAGGAGGCCTTGGCCACCGGGTCGGAGCTCGCCTTGTAGATGTCGCGCGCCGCGGCCGACCACTGCCACACCATCAGCGCGGCCAGCATCACGACGATCGGCACCACCGGCTTGCGGATGCGGCCCGACAGCGCGCACGCCACAAGCGGGCCGCCCATCAGGGCGCCGAGCCGGACCGCGTTCCCGCCCATGGCCGTATTGACGACGAGGGCGGCCGTGGCTCCGACGACGTAGAGCACCACAGCGACCCGCAGGGTGTGCTCCCCGCGCGGGAGCACGAGGAAGGCGAGCGCGCAGAAAGCCGGGATGGCCACGTAGGCGCTGAAGGGGAAGGGCGCGTATCCGCCCTCGGTGAAGGCGACGGTGAGCAGCACCGGGGGCGCGAGTCCCGCGGTGGCGAGCGCCGCGCCGTCGATCCTCTTGACCGGCACGCCCTCTCCCCGGGCCGCGAGCCCATAGGCCACGCCGCCCATCGCCACGAACAGCCCGGCGACAGGGCTCGAGGTCGCCGCAAGGACGCCAAGGAGCGGAGCGAGCAGCCGTCGGTCGCGCTGCAACGCCAGGCACGCCGCCAGGCCGAAGGCCACGCCCAGGGCGAAGGGCAGCCGGTTGGTGGCCATGAGCGTCGCCGAGCCCAGCCCGAACCACAGCGCGCCCCAGCGGTAGCGGTGAACGCCGAAATGGTTGCGCACCAGCTCGGTGAAGCCCGCGGTCGCCGCGATGGAGGCAAGGCCGCCCGTGACCTGGGGGCCCAGCAGCCAGACCAGCGGCGGCGACAGGACCGAGTAGGCGAGCGTGTGGTGCCCCCCGTACCACTGGCCGTTCCAGATCGTGAACCCCTCCCGGCTGAACAGCTCGGCGCGGAAGATGTGCGCCGCCAGGTCGGGCGTGCGCGGCTGGACCACGACATAGACCAGGGCGAGGGCGAACGTGACCAGGGTGGGCGCCACCCGCCAGGGGTCGATGCCCCCCATCCGACCACGGGGGCGCGCTCCCTCCGGCGTGGTCTCCTCGGCCGCTGCGGGTGCCGCCTCGGCACGTCGGCGGGCCGGCGCCGCGACTGAGAACGCTGGGCGCGACACCGGGTCAGGCTAGCGGCTGGCCGGGGGCGCTCACGACTCGGGGCTCCGCTCGCTCGGCGGCGAAGCGGGCCTTCGCCTTGGCCAGCCTCTCGCCTTCGTAGAAGCGGCGCGCCCAGCGGGAGTCGGGGCGGCCCAGGCGCACCGCGCCGATCAGGGCGACGAGGGGCACGAACACGCCCACGATGGCGGCAAAGCGCTTGCCCTTGTACAGACAAGCCGCGGCCAGGAGCGCGCCGGCCACCTGGACAGGAGCGAGGATCGCGGTGCTCTCGGTGGGGTCGAGCCGCACCCCCCCGATTCCCGCAGTGGTCAAAAAGGCCTGGGTGACATCGATCCAGAAGGGCAGGCCGATCAACGTCACGGCGAGCAGCGTGGCGGTCACGACCACCGCATCGATCGACTGGCGGCCCTTCTGCTGCCAGTAGACATCCTCCAGATTCAGCCACAGCGCGAACTCGTCCAGCGTCAGGCCCATTCCGATCCCGAAGGCGATCGCCGTCAGCTCGCGCCACGGGCTGTCGGGCTGCAATGACAGTCCCAGGTAGCCGGCGACCATCAGCGTCAGGATCCCCCACACCATGTGGTGGATGTGGGTCCCGCCCTTGGTCTCGACGTTGCCCGGCCACCACGAGACCTGCGCCCGGATCATGTGGGCGCTGGTGCGGATGAAGCCAAAGGACAGCAGGAAGGCGGTGAGGATCAGGAAGTGCACCTCCTTGCCGG
>JBBJOH010000134.1:0-4503 GCA_037720995.1 Thermoleophilaceae bacterium | reverse complement strand
AGGGCAAGATCGCCTACGGATTGGTGGGCGACTCCTTCGTGTTCTCCGACACGGCCGCGGCGGCCCGGAGGATTGCGAGCGCCTCTCCCGAGAAGGTGCCCGGGGCGGAGGGCTCGGTGGCCATCCAGGCCGACGCCGAGCAGCTGGTCACCCGGGCGCTCGGTCGACTCAGCAGGTCTGGGCGCGCCCGCCGGGACCCCGGTCTCGGCCTCGGGGCGGCCCTGGGCGGCGCACTGTTCGCCGGGCCCCTGGATGACCTGACCGGTTCGGTCAAGGCCGACAGAGAAGGCATCACCGGCAAGCTCTCGCTGAGCTTCGACTGAGCGCGGATCAGTACAGCCGCTTGAGCAACTCGATCGCGCCGTTCTTGTTCAGCGGCTCGTTCAGGTTGCCGCACTTGGGCGACTGGACGCACGAGGGACAGCCGCTGCGACAGGGGCATTCGCTCACCAGCCGCAGGGCGTCGCCCACCAGCCGCTCGAATCGCTCGTAGCCGATCCGGGTGATGCCCACCCCGCCGGGGTGGCCGTCGTAGATGAACACGGTCGGGCGGCCGGTCTGGGAGTGAAAGGCCGTGGAGAGCCCACCGATATCCCACCGGTCGCACATGGCGATCAGCGGCAGCACGGCTATCTGGGAGTGCTCGGCGGCGTGCAAGGAGCCCTGGAGTACGTCGAGCGGAAAGGGATCGCTCCGGTGCTCGCCCGATCGACGATCGGCCTGCGCTCCTCCGCCCACGGCCAGCGCCTGCTCGGGCAGCTCGTACCACAGCGCCTGGGTGGCGAAGTGCTGCTCGGGCATGTCCAGCCCGATCATGTCGAGCACCTCGTGGTCGGCCACGCGCTTTCGCTGGTAGCCCGTCACCTGCTCGGTCACTCTCACCGCGCCGAAGGAGAGGTGCGCGCCGGCCACCTCGCGTGTCTCGTAGACCTCCTCGATGTAGGTGTCGGTCTCCTTCTTGGCCTGGGTGTAGAAGTCTCCGGCAAACGGCGTGACCAGCGCGCGGCGGTTGTCCAGGTCCAGGTGCTCGACCAGGTAGGAGCGCCCCAGGTGCAGGTACACAGCCCCCTCGTGCACGCCGGAGTGGGCGCGCGCGGTCTCCACCGAGCCGATCACCTCGCCGCCCTCGCTCTCCACCACGGCCACGGAGTCCGGGGAGGAGGAGCGCAGCGCGATCTTCCCCGCCGGGTAGCCCTCGCCGCGGGGCAGGTAGCGCCCGCCGCGCTCGCGCAGCTGACCCAGGCTGACCAGCCGGCGCGCGGCCGGCTCCCAGGAGTCGCCCAGGAACTCCTCGTCGCCGGGCGACAGCGGCATCTCGTAGGCCGCGGCGCACAGGTGGGCCAAAAAGATCTCCTCCGACTCGTGGTCGAGGATGGCCGACTCCACGGCTCGGTCCAGGAACTCGTCGGGATGGCGGCAGAAGAACTGGTCCAGGGCGTCGGCGCCGGCCACGTACAGAGCCAGTCCCGTCTTGCGGCGCCCGGCGCGGCCCCACATCTGGCGCAGGCTGGCCACCGTGCCCGGGAAGGTCACGCAGATGGCGGCGTCCAGCTCGCCGACGTCGATGCCCAGCTCCAGGGCGTCGGTGGTCACGACGGCCAGCAGCTCGCCGGCCATCAGCCGCTGCTCGATCTCGCGCCGCTGCGCGGGCGTGTAGCCCGCCCGGTAGGGGGCCACCAGCTCGGCCAGATCACCACGCCCGCGCTCCTCGAGCCGGTGACGGGTGAACCGCTGGATCAGCTCGATCCCCCGCCGCGAGCGCAGGAAGCAGATGGTGCGCACATCTTGCTCCACCAGGTCGGCCAGCAGGTCGGCGGCCTCGGCCAGGGGGGAGGCGCGGGCACCGGTGCGCTCGTCCAGCAGCGGCGGGTTCCACATCACGATCTGGCGCTCGGCCCTGGGGGCGCCGTCGCGGGCCACCAGTCGCACCTCGTCACCCACCAGCCGCTCGGCCAGATCGACGGGGTTGGCGATCGTGGCGCTGGCCATCACGAACCGGGGCTCGGTCCCGTAGGCCAGCGCCAGGCGGCGCAGGCGGCGCAGCACGTTGGCCACATGCGAGCCGAAGACGCCGCGGTAGGTGTGCGCCTCGTCCACCACGATCCAGGCGAGGTTGGCCAGCACGTCGCCCCACTGGCGGTGGTTGGGCAGCACCCCCACGTGGAGCATGTCGGGGTTGGTCAGGATCAGGTTCGACTTCTGGCGGATCGCGCGGCGCTCCTCGCGCGGCGTGTCGCCGTCGTAGATGGCCGGGCGCAGGTGGGGCAGGCGCAGCGCGTGCAGCGCGCGCGCCTGGTCCTGGGCCAGGGCCTTGGTGGGATAGAGGTAGAGGGCGCGCGCCGAGCGGTCCCGGCACAGGGTGTCGAGCACCGGCAGGTTGAAGGCCAGCGACTTGCCGCTGGCGGTGCCGGTGGCGACGATCGTGTGCCCGGCGTAGGCCGAGGCCAGCGCGTCTGTCTGGT
The DNA here is from genome assembly GCA_037720995.1 of Thermoleophilaceae bacterium. Classification (GTDB taxonomy): domain Bacteria; phylum Actinomycetota; class Thermoleophilia; order Solirubrobacterales; family Thermoleophilaceae; genus JAAYBF01. The sequence goes on along the minus strand of JBBJOH010000134.1, from coordinate 2,041 downwards.
GGGCGTAGAGGCCCTCGACGCCGGCGCCCGCGAGCGCGTCGAGAAGCTCGGGGTGCAGGTCGCTGGGAATCGGCTCGACCAGCGCGGCCTGGGGGCGCTCGCGTGAGCGGGCCACGAGCTGCTCGCCCTCGCCGCGCTTGAGGATCGCCTCCCAGGGCAATGGGTCAGGGGTCCCCGGGGGACTTGCCCCGTGGGTGCGCGGGGTTTCGGGGACCACGGGCACGGACAGCCATAGTAGGCCCGCTGTGATCCGGTCCGCCCACCACGCCGACTTCGACCTCGACCGCCTGCTCGAGCGCAAGGACCGCTCGGTCACCGCGGTGCTGCCGGCGCGCGAGTGCGAGGCCACGGTGGGTCTGGCGGTGGAGCGGATCCTGGGTCTGAACGGGCTCGTCGATCAGGTGCTGGTGATCGACGCGAACTCCGCCGACGGCACGGCCGGCCTCGCCTCGGCTGCCGGGGCCGAGGTGGCCCAGGAGGACGCGCTGGTGCCCGACCTGGGGCCGGCCATCGGCAAGGGCGACGCGATGTGGCGCGCCCTGTCGGTGGCTCGGGGCGACCTGGTGGTCTACCTCGACGCGGACACTCCGGGCTTCTCCCCCGCCTTCGTGACCGGTCTGCTGGGGCCCCTGCTCACCGACCCCTCGGCCCAGTTCACCAAGGCCACCTACCGACGGCCGTTTCATGCCGCCGACGGCTCGGTGCTGCCGGGCGGGGGAGGACGGGTCAGCCAGCTGACCGCCCGCCCGCTGCTCGGCGCCTTCTACCCGGACCTCGCCGGCCTGAGCCAACCGCTGTCGGGGGAGGTCGCGGGTGCCCGCGCGTTGTTCGAGCGGGTGCCGTTCTCCACCGGCTATTCCGTGGAGACGGCGATGCTCCTGGACCTGCGCGAGCTGATCGGGGCTTCGGCCATGGTCGAGGTCGACCTGGGCGAGCGGCTGAACGCCCACCAGTCGCTGGAGGCGCTGCGGCCCATGGCCGACGCGGTCCTCGCCTCGGTGACCGAGCGGCTGCGCCGCGATGGCCGTCTGGTGGACTCTCCCGCGGGCGCCGGCGTGGTGCGACGCCCGCCGTTCGCCTCGCTTCGCGGCGCAGCGGCCTGATGGCGGTGCGCTGCGTCTACACCGATCTGGACGGCACGCTGCTCGGCGCCGGCGCTTCGCTTTTCCGCGACGGCGACGGCGCGTTCACGCTGCTGCCGGCGCGGGCCCTGGAGGCGTGTCACCGCGCCGGGGTGGAGGTGGTCTGCATGTCGGGGCGGCGAAAGGCCCAGGTCATGGAGGACGCCCGCCTGCTGGGCCAGGACTCCTACATCTACGAGATCGGCGGCGGCGTGGTGGTGGGCGCAGAGGAGCATTTCCTGTGCGGCGAGTTCGGCCCCGCGAACGATCGCTCGCCGCACGAGCTGATCGAGGCCTCCGGCGCCCCCGCGCTGCTGTTCGACGCCTACGGCGACCGGCTCGCCCACCACAGCCCCTGGCACAGCGACCGGTTCGTCTCGCACCTCTATCGCGGCACGGTCGATCCTGTCGAGGCGAACGCCCTGCTGGAGCGCCACGGCCACGGCGGCCTGCGGCTGGTGGACAACGGCGGGTCGCACACCGGCGGGCGCGTCTACCACCTGATCCCGCGCGAGACGTCGAAGGTGGCGGCGGTTGCGTGGCACATGCGAGCGCGCGGGTACGCGCCGCACGAGTGCATCGCGGTGGGCGACTCGGTGGAGGACATGACCGTCGCACTCGCCGTCGGGCGCTTCTACCTGGTGGCCAACTCCGACGCGCCCGCCGTGGCCGCCAACATCGTGCGCACCGAGTCGGGGTACGGCGACGGCTTCTACGAGGCGGTGGTGGCCGAGCTGATGGGCTGAGCGGGCCCGCACGCGGGAATGCTCGCGAGCCTGGTCCTAGGGAGATCCGAGGACATCGAGGAACTGGACGGGCGAGTAGACCGGGATTCGTCCGCTCAGCTTCAGCAGATGTTGTCGCCCGAGACGAGGGCCGCCCGCTGCTCGGCGGCCAAGGCGATCAAATAGTCGTCGCCT
>JBBJOH010000133.1:0-4522 GCA_037720995.1 Thermoleophilaceae bacterium | reverse complement strand
GATCGAAGAAGTGGATCATCCGCGAGGGGGTGAGCGGCACCTCGGTCACGGGCGCGGGGGCGCCGATGGCGAGCGGCTTCAGAAAGTCACGGGGGTTTCGCATAGGGGCAGCAATCTATCGACCCCCTGCTGTGTGTGTCGGTCAGCGGCCGACCCGAGCGGTGGCCGAGAGCACGGGCCGGCGGCGGCCCTTGACCACGACGAGCCATCTGCCGCGGCCGAGGGCGGCGTTGGCGATGCGGTGGCTGAAGGCGCCCGTTGCCGCGACGGGTACCAGGGCGCGGTAGGAAGTGCGCCGGGAGAAACGCCGCGCGCGGGGATCCCAGCGGTAGGCGCGTACGAGCACGGTGCGGCCCAAGGAGAGGTGCCCGGTCAGGCGAACCCGTCCCGCCTTCCGGGCGGCCCGGAAGGTGACCCGGTGCCGGGTGGCTGTTTGAAGGCCGAGCGTCGACTGCCGCTGGGTTGTCGGGGCTTCTCCACCCTCTACCTCGCCGGCGCCTTCCCTTGCAGGCGCGTTCCCGACCGGCGGCTGTGAAACGGGCGGCTGCGGGTCGAGCGGCTGTGAGGTGGGCGGGATCGGCGCGTCGGTGGCAATGGCCTGCGCTGCGGACCGGAAGGCGGCAAAGGCCGGCTTGGGCGAGCCGTCGGCGCGCAGGAGGCCGTAGTTGTCGACGCGGTCTCCGAGGTCGGTGCTCGTGTCTTCGAGGCCGAACGCCACCCCCACCGGTACGTAGGTCCAGGTGCGCATGTGCGCCAGGGCGAGACCTAGCCACGCGGCCTGGGTCTCGGGGTCGACGCAATTCTCATAGGCCCGTGCGCCACGAACCGTGCAGGTGCTCCAGCCGAACTCGGTGAGCCAGATCGGCTTGTCCTCGCCGCGACGCAGCAGGGTGTCCCTAACCGCGGGCACGCCGGCGGCGAAGCTCTTCTTGGTCCAACCCGGGATCCCTGGGTGCAGCGGCGAGCGGTCCTCGCTGTAGGGGTGCACCGACCAGGCGTCGAAGTACCCGCCGACGCCCGCGTCGAGCAGGGCGCGGGTGAATTCGAAGTCAGCGTCGGCCAGTGAGCCGGCGATGATGGTGGCGCCGGGATGTGCCGCCTTGGCCGCCGGGTACGCAGCCTTCACGATCGCGGCATAGGCGCTTACCTGGTCGGCTGCCTTGAAGTAGGTCGGGTGGTTTGGCTCGTTCCACAGCTCCCAGGCGGCCACGCGGTCGCCGTAGCGGCCTACCGAGAAGGCGAGGGCGTCGGCGAAGTCGGCCGGATTGGCGGGCGCATATCGCTGTACGCCGCGGTCCCACCAGGGGCCCGCGCAGCCCTGCTTGAGGCTCTCCGGTGCGGTCGAGGCCCAGCACGGGGTCTCCCAGAACGTGAACAGCACTTTGATGCCGCGCTTCTCGGCCTCCGTGACCACGTGGTCCATCTTGGCCAGGTACCAGGCGTTGTAGTTACCCTTACCGCCCTGTTCGAGGCTGGCCCAGCCGATGTCCACCCGAACCATGCCCGCGCCGGCCTCCTTGGCGCGGTCGAGGAGGCGCTCCCGGTCAGCCGCGTTATAACGGCTCCAGAGCAGGTGAGCCTGGACTGCGGCGGTCGGGGCGGCTGCGGCTTGAGCCGGCGCAGCGGCGCCCAGCGCGCACACGAGCGCCCCTGCCGCCAGGAGCACCCGAAACACACGTAGGAAGGCGCCGGCCATGCCCTTTGTGTCGGCCGCTCGGCCCGCCAGGCCGCGGGTGCTCCCGTGTAACTGGACCTTTGGCCGAGGACGCCCGCCCGCGGCCACCACTAAGCTCCCGCGCCGCTCCAACCACGAGAAGGGACCGATGACCGAACACGCACTCGACACTGACCAGGCGTCCCGCGAGGCCTCCGGATCGCGCCAGTACGGCCGCTACCTGGAGGAGTTCGAGACGGGCGCCGTCTACAAGCACTGGCCAGCCAAGACGGTGACCGAGTCCGACGATCACCTTTTCTGCCTCATCACCATGAATCACCATCCGCTGCACATCAACGACGTCTACGCCGCGCAATCCCAGCAGGGGCGCAATGTGGTGGTGGGTCCGCTCGTCTACTCGCTCGCGCTCGGCATGTCGGTGGGAGACGTGTCCGGCAAGGCCATCGCCAACCTGGCCACCGAAGACCTGAAGCACCCGGCGCCCGTCTTCCATGGCGACACGCTCTTCTGCGAGAGCGAGGTCCTGGAGGTCAAGCCCTCCCAGAGCAAGCAGGATCGAGGCGTGGTGCGCGTTCACACCCGGGTGTACCAGCAAGAGGGCGTGCTCGTAGCCGAGTTCAAGCGCACGGTGCTCGTGCCCCGCAAGACGCCGGGTGAGCCGGCTAGCGCCTGAGTGCGCGCACCCGCCCCATCGCCTTGAGACCGGCCGCCTTGCCGCGGTCGAGTCGTGGCCGGCGGCCGGGGGGCGTGGGGGAGAGACCCAGCCGCCGCAGCCGGGCGTTCATCGAGTGCACCTGACGAGTCTCTTGGCTGGCCGGTGTGGCGAAGGTGATGGAGAGCGAGACCGAGACCTCGTCCCCGTTCTGCACCCAGTGGGGCGCGTGAGGGTGTACGTACACGCCGTCGCCGGGCGTCAGGTCGAAGGCGACCGGGTCGGCCGGCTCCCAGTCCACATTTCGGTGACCGCCGCCCAGCGCCTGCTCCAGCGCGAGCTGCTCGGTCTCGGTGTCGGGAAAGCGCCCAACGTTCATCTGCTTCATCCCCCTCACCTGGAGCAGGAAGTTGTGCTCGGGATCGGTGTGTGACGGCGTCATCGACCCGGGCGCCGACAGAAAGATGAAGCCTTCGCGCTCGGTCATTCCGCCGTCGCGGCCGCGCACATAGGGAGTCACCTCGTCGAGGCACTCGTCGAGGAGGCGCTTGTATTCGGAATCTGCCTCGATGTTCTTTAGCACCATCCAGCACCCGTTCGAGTCGATCTTGCGCGCGATCTCACCAACAGGCTCGTCGCTGCGCTGCACGGAGCCCGGGTCCACCACCTTGGGCAGGTTCGCGAGGTTGTGCTCCACACGATCCCCGGGCAGCCGCTCCGCGAGCCGGGCAATGGCCTCAACGCTGAGCAGCGAGTGCTCGGTGAGAGAGTGCTTGACCCCCAGTGGCGCTCGTCCGAAGCTCTGGGCAAAGGATCCGCTCTCGATGTTCAGGATGTTGGCGATGACCTCTTCCTCTCCATGTCTCTGATCACTTGTGCAGCTTTGAGGCCCTGGCGTGAGACGGCGGCACGGGCGCCCGGCCGTGCGAGCACGGTCGTGAAGATCCGCCGGCGGTCCGGCCACAGCCTGTTGATCATGTCGTTCTCCGGGTCGGCGCAGGAATCCTGCCAGGCCTCTGGGCGGTTTTCGTGGAAGCGCGTGATGTTCTCGCGCTCGAGCTGGACGCCGGGCGAGAAACGACCGAGCTCCTCGTCGTAGGCGATCTTGAAGCAGAACCCACCGTTGCCGGCGTAGACGTTGCACTTCATGGCCACGGTGCGCTCGCCGGCGGACAGGGCGAGCATCTGCAGGCGGCCGTCGCGGGCGAAGCTCTCGCAGACGCTGCGGAAGAACTTCGCGTGCTCGCCGCGCGATCCCAGGGCCGTGTCACCGCGCCCTTTCCACCCCGACCGCTCGAGCTCGAGGAAGCTGTCGACCGAGCTTGGGTCATCACAGAGGTCGGTTACCGACAGCTCAGCGCCCAGCTCGGCCTCGAGCCGGCGCCCCAGCCGATTAAGCTCGCGTCGGCGATGGCTGCGCAAGGCGGCGAGGTAGTCGCCGTCCGGCCTGCGTTTGAGCAGCGCCCGCTCGTGGACGGCCTCGGTCACGGCAGTGAGCCCGAGCGCGCCGGCCGCGTGACGGACGGCTTCGCACGCCGGGCCTCCGTCACCCAAGCCCTCGAGCGCGAGCAGGCGTCCAGAGCCCACGGCAAGCGCCAGCAGCGAGCGGGCCGCCGCCGCTGGGTCCAGCGGGTGAAGCAGCGGAGTGCCGAGGAAGCAGTAGAGGTGGTTCCAGGTGCGCAGCCCGGGCATCATCCGCGCGATCCTTGTCGTCTGCACCGGAAGGCAGGCGAGCCAGTGCTCTGCGTCCTGCACCACCAGCAGCGAGACGTCGTGTTCGCCCAGGTGCCGGGCCGCGGCGAGCACGAACTCAGGCTCGAAGAACGGATTGGGCTCCGCGGCATCGGCGGCGAGCGCTGCCCATCCCTCGAGGTCGGAGGACTTCAGCTCATCGAGAGCGATCTGCCGTGCACGCGCGGGAGACGGCACGAGGGACAGGATAAGGGAAGGTCACCACGTTCGCGGCCGGGCTCAGCGAAGAGGAGGAAGGACGGCGCTTGCGGCCAGGCGGGGAAGTCGCCGGCCCTTGGCCACGGCCAGCCACTTGCCTTCGGCTGCGGCGGCAAGGTCCACGCGGTGCTCGAAGCGACCGTCGGCGCCCACCGTCACGAGCTCGTTGTAGGAGACCCGGCGGCTGAAACGGGGCTCGCTGCGCTTCCACCGGTGAAGCTTCACCCGCACCGTCTTGCCCACGC
>JBBJOH010000002.1:0-16257 GCA_037720995.1 Thermoleophilaceae bacterium | reverse complement strand
GACATGGAGCTGGCGCTGCCCGCTCAGCCCGGGCACGTCTCGGTCAAGGAGGCCGTGCTGCCCTTCGGCCGCTTCCCGCGCGCCGACTCGCTGCTGGGCCCGGAGATGAAGTCCACCGGCGAGGTGATGGGGGTGGCCCACGACTACCCGACGGCCTTCGGCAAGGCCCAGGCCGCGGCCGGGGCAACCCTGCCCTCGGGCGGCACGGTCTTCATCAGCGTGACCGACGGCGACAAGCCCACCGCCACGCAGCTGGCCGCCTCCCTGCACGACCTCGGCTTCTCGATCATGGCCACGGGAGGCACGGCACAGGCCATCCGGCGCATGGGCGTGCCCGTAGAGCGGATCCAGAAGCTCAGCGAGGGCTCGCCCAACGTGGTCGAGCGCATCGACGCCGGCGGCGTCGACCTGGTGGTCAACACCCCGACGGGCTCGGGCGCCCGCGCCGACGGTTACGAGATCCGCCGCGCCGCCGTGGCGCGCGGGGTGCCCTGCATCACCACCATGAGCGGCGCCAGCGCGGCCCAGCGGGCGATCCGCGCGCGCCGCGGCGGCGACCCGCCGGTCGCCTCGCTGCAGGAGCTGCACGCCGGTGGCACCGCGGACCGTCCCACACACGGCGTCGGCGCCAAGTGAGCGTTCCGATGGCCGAGCCCCACCGCACGCTTGCTCCGCCCGAGCGGCGCGTGGCCGAGGTCCGCGGCACGCGGCGCCTGGGCGCCTATGACCTGATCACCGCCCGCGACCCGGTCGGTCCGCCCGACCCTCGGCCCGGCCAGTTCTACATGCTGGCCGCCGGCGAGGGGTGGGGAGGGGGGACCGGCGAGCGACCGTTCCTGCCGCGCGCCTTCTCGCACGCCGCCGCACGCCCGCACCCCGGCGGCGGAGCGGAGCTCGACTTCCTGCTCGAGGACGTCGGGCCGGGGACCCACCGGTTGGGCGAGATGGGGGCGGGCGAGGCGCTGATGCTGCTCGGGCCGCTGGGCGCCGGCTTCCGTCCCCCGGTGCACGGCACCCGTCCGCTGCTCGTGGGCGGGGGGGTCGGCGTGGCGCCGCTGCTGTGCCTGCACCGGGAGCTCGGAGCAGACGACCAGGTCCTGCTGGGCTTTCGGTCCGGGGCGCACGCCGCCGCGGCCGAGCTGTTCGGGGATGGCGCCCGGGTGGTCACCGAGGACGGATCGGCCGGGTCGATGGGGCTGGTCACCGAGCCGCTGGCCGCGGAGCTCGACGGCGACCCCGCCGCCACGGTGTTCTCCTGCGGCCCGCCGGCCATGCTCGAGGCCGTCCGGGCGCTGTGCGCCCAGCGGGGGGTGGAGTGCCAGCTGGCCCTGGAGTCGGGCATGGCCTGCGGCTTCGGGGCGTGCTTCGGGTGCGTGGTGGAGACCGTGGCCGGCTACGAGCGGGTCTGCGTCGACGGTCCGGTGTTCGCCGGCTCGCAGCTGGCGCGGGTGGCCTGATGGAGCTGTGCGGCATCGAGCTGGGCGGCCCCGTGCTCAACGCCTCGGGCACCTTCGACGCCATCGCCGCCCGGTGTGCCTTCGGCGACGCGCTGCTCGAGCGCTTTCCCTTCGACGCGTTTGTCTCCAAGACGGTCACGCTGGCTCCCCGGCAGGGCAATCCGCCCCCTCGGCTGTGGGAGACCCCGGCGGGGATGATCAACTCGATCGGCCTGCCCAACAAGGGGATGGACGGCTTTCTGGTTGACGACCTTCCCGAGCTGGCGCAGCTGGGGGTGCCGCTGATCGTCTCGGTCATGGGCTTCACCCACGACGAACTGGCCGCCCTGGTGGAGGGGGTGGGCGCCCGCGAGGAGGTCGCGATGCTGGAGCTCAACGTCTCCTGCCCCAACGTCGAGAGCGGCGTGCTGGTGGGTGCCGACCCGGCAGAGACCGCCGCGGCCGTCGGGGCCGTCCGCGGCCGCACGACCAAGCCGCTGGTGGTCAAGCTCAGCCCCAGCTCGGTCGACCCCGCCGCGGTGGCCGTGGCCGCCCAGGAGGCCGGCGCCGACGCCCTGTCGCTCATCAACACGCTCAAGGGCATGGCCCTGCATCCCCAGACCAGACGGCCGTGGCTGGGGGGCGAGACCGGCGGCGCATCCGGCCCGGCCGTGCGGGCCGTGGCCCTGGAGCAGGTCACCGCCGTCGCGGGGAGGACCACCATCCCCATAGTGGGCATGGGCGGAATCGCTTCGGGACAGGACGCCGCCGACTTCCTGGCGGCCGGCGCCGAGGTGGTCGCCGTGGGCACGGAAAGCTTCCGCGACCCCGGTGCCGGACGCCGGATCGCCGCCGAGCTGGCCGCGCTGGGCGCGGCGGGCGGGGTGAGGACGCCGCAAGCCGTGCGCTGACTGCGGCAACGGCCCATCGTGTAACCCGCAAACAGCGAAAAACCGCCCGTAAAAAGCCTGCAAACCGTCAGCTACGGTCAACCTGCCTGCACCTCAAGTCGAGGTCCAGGTGAATTGGGCAGGAAACCCCGGCGGCCCGTCGACGGACCGAAATCCGTGTGTATGATCGCCGCCTCGATGCCGGTCGCGAACGAAACGTCTGCCAAGGGCTCCTCCGCCGCCGGTATCACCCCGGAGCGATCGCTCGCGCAGCGTATGGATGCCCTCCACCGAGCCAACGAGATCAGGACCCGCCGGGCAACGCTCAAGCGGGATCTCAAGGCCGGCCGCGTGAAGATCCACGGGCTGCTCCTCGACCCGCCGGAGTACCTGCAGACGGCCAAGGTGTTCGACCTGCTGCTGGCCGTCCCCAAGTACGGCCGCGTGAAGGTGAACCGCATTCTCACCCAGTGCCGGATCTCACCCAGCAAGACGATCGGCGGGCTGTCCGAACGCCAGTGCAACGAGCTCGTCTCGTACCTCCGCCGATAGCCGCCGCCGCTCCACAGACCCCGGTCCTGGTGATCACGGGCCCGTCCGGGGTCGGCAAGGGCACCCTGATCCGGCTGCTGCTCGAGCGCTGCCCGGGCCTGCAGCTGTCGGTGTCGGCCACCACCCGCCCAGCGCGGGAGGGAGAGGTGAACGGGCGCGAGTACCATTTCCTCAGCCGCCCCGACTTCGATCAGCGCGTCGAGCACGGCGAGTTCATCGAGCACGCCGAGTACGCGGGCAACCGCTACGGCACGCTGCGCTCCGAGCTGGAGCGCCCCGCGGGGGGAATCGTGCTGGAGATCGAGATCCAGGGCGCACGCCAGGTGCGCGAGACGCTCCCCGAAGCCGTCCAGGTGTTCATCGCGCCGCCGTCGTTGTCGGACCTCCAGCAGCGCCTGGTGGCGCGCGCCTCGGACTCGGCCGACCAGATCGCCCGCCGCATGGAGGTGGCGCCGCGCGAGCTGGACGCGCGGGAGGAGTTCTCCAGGGTCGTGGTCAACCAGGACCTCGACGCGGCGCTCGAAGAGCTCGTCCTCCTCGCCGCTACGATGTGTGGCCCCGACGAACCGGAATCCTCTTGATCAAGCCCCGCCTGGACACACTTCTCGAGCAGGTCGACTCCCACTACGCGTGTGTCCTGGTCGCCGCCAAGCGCGCCCGCCAGATCAACTCCTACTACCACAACCTCGGCGAGGGAACGTTCGACGAGTACCCGCCGCCGATGGTCGAGACCGGTTCCAAGAACTACCTGAAGATCTCCCTCGACGAGATCGCCGAGGGCAAGATCAAATATAGGTACCGCGACTAAGGGCTCGCTCGCTTGGCGCGCCTGCTCCTAGGGGTCTCGGGCGGCATCGCGGCCTACAAGGCCGTCGAGCTGGTGCGCCTGGCCACCGCCGCCGGTCACTCGGTCCGGGTCGTGCAGACCGAGGCGTCCACCCGGTTCGTGGGGCGGGCGACCTTCGAGGGCGTGACCGGCGCTCCCGTGCTGGTCGGCGAGTTCGAGGCCGACCCCTCACGGGGAGCCTTCCCGGGTGACCCCGCGCCGGGGCACGCGCCGATCTCGCACCTGGAGCTGGTTCGCCGCGCGGACACGTTCGTGGTCGCACCGGCCTCGGCCAACACCCTGGCCAAGCTGGCGGGCGGGCACGCGGACAACCTCTTGACCGCCGCGGCGCTGGCGTGCACCGCGCCGCTGGTGCTGGCGCCCGCCATGAACAGCCACATGTGGGGGCACCCGGCCACGCGCGCGAACGTCGAGACCCTGCGAATGCGCGGCGCGACGGTGGTCGAGCCCGAGACCGGGCCCCTGGCCTCGAAGGGAGAGTGGGGGGCGGGACGCCTGGCCGACCCGGCCACCATCCTCGCCCGGGTGGAGGCGGTCATGGCCGGCTCTTTGTCCCGGGACGGGTATGCCCCGCGCTCCCTGGACGGCTTGGGCGTGCTGGTCACCGCGGGGGGCACCCGCGAGCCGATCGACGCTGTCCGCTACGTGGGCAACCGCTCATCCGGGCGCATGGGCGTCGCCCTGGCCGCCGAGGCCGCCGCCCGCGGGGCCGACGTCACCCTGGTGGGCGCGAACCTCGCGGTCGAGGCCCCGGACGGGGTGCGCAGCGTGAATGTCGAGACGGCCGCCGAGCTCGGCGCCGCGGTCGGGCAGGAGCTCCCGCACACCGATGTCCTGCTCATGGCCGCCGCCGTGGCCGACTTTCGCCCGGCGGCTCGGGTGCAGGGCAAGATCAAGAAGACCGGCAAGGACACCGTGGCGCTGGAGCTCGAGGCCACCGAGGACGTGCTGGCGGCGGCCTCGGCCGCGCGGCGCCCGGGCCAGACGCTGGTGGGCTTTGCCGCCGAGCACGGAGCGCCGGGGCTCCGAAACGCGCGCGACAAGCTGCGCCGCAAGGGCCTGGACGCGGTGGTCCTCAACGACATCGCGCGCCCGGACATCGGATTCGACGCCGAGCACAACGAGGTCACGGTGATCACCGCGGCGGGCGAGCGGCAGGTGCCGCGTGACGCCAAACGGGCGCTGGCGGCTGTCATTCTCGACGAAGTGGAAAGCCTGAGGACGACGCAGCAGGCGGCGCGATGACCGATCCCGCGCAGGGCCGCTCCGATCAGCGGGCCGAGATGGTCTACGACCTGTTCCAGCGCGGGTCCCAGCTGCTGGAGGCCGGGGACTTCGCCGCGGCCACCGTCTCGCTGGAGCGCGCCCGCAGCCTGGAGCCGGACAAGACCTCGATCCGCGAAGCGCTCGGCCGGGCCTACTTCCGCTCGGGCCGGTTCGAGCAGGCCGGCCACGAGTTCGCCGCGGTGGTCGAGCAGGCGCCGGTCAACGACTACGCCCACTTCTGCCTGGGAAAGGCGCTGGCCAAGACGGGGCGTCGCACCGATGCCCGCCGCCACGCGACGCTGGCGGCCTCGATGCGCCCCGACCGCGCCGACTACCGGGCGCTGCGTGACCGGCTGCGGGCGGCCTGAGGAGCGGAACCCGCGCCGCCGGAGAGCCACCCGGCGCCGGCCTCGGTCGCCGGCTCGGTGCGTGACCGCTGGTACTCGCGCACCGCGATCGCGCCCTCCACCACCAGCCCGAGCAGCCGGTCGACCTCGGCCGCGTCAACCGCGGCCACCGGCAGGTCGGCGTGCACCCACACCTCCCGTTCCCGGGTGCAGCCAAAGCGCGCCATCCGGGTCTGGCGGTTCCACCACAGGAGCATCCAGGCGTCGATTCCGTCGGGGGAGTCGAGCGCGTGGGCCTTTGCCCGCAGTACGCCCTCGGACAGGGTAACGCCCACGTGCAGCGGCCGGCCCCCGGCCTGATCGGACTCCACCGTGACGCCCCACTCACCGTGGGCGAGCCGGCGCGACTGGCCGGGAAGCTGCTCCAGATACTCGTCGACTACGTCCACCGCGGCCATGCCCTGACCCTACGGCGCGCGGCCTGCGGGCGATCGCCCAGCGTGTGAGCGAAACGTCCCGCTGGAGGCCTGACCGAGCCGTGGGCACCGCCTATACTGGCTCGGCTAGGACTTTCAGTAGCAGTGCTGCGGCCCCGGGCCGCACTGGAGGTGGGCTTCGCAGCCCACCTTTTTTACGACCAGATGACCGACACAGACCAACTTCACACCGACATCGAGCGGCGCCTCGCGGGCACGCTCGGAGGAGTCGAGCTGCTGTCGTGCGAGCGTGTGGCCGCGGAGCGGCTGCGACTGTTCATCGACCACCCCGACGGGGTGTCGCTGAAGCTGTGCGAGCAGGTGACCCGCGAGCTTCACGACCTGCTGATCGCCTACTCGCTGGAGGTCTCCTCGCCGGGCCCCCGGCGGCCGCTGACCAAGCCCCACCACTTCCGGCGGTTCCTCGGTCGGCGTGCGCGCGTGCGCACGCGCGAGGCCCTCGCCGGGCACAGGAGCTTCACCGGCGAGCTGGTCGGCGCCACCGACGACGAGATCACGGTGGCGGTGGAGACGGGCGTGGTCTCCATCCCCTACGCCGAGATCAGCGCCAGCAACCTTTTGGAGCGCAGAGGAGAGGAGAAGCGATGAGCAAGGAGATCGTCGACGCCATCCACGTGCTGGAGCAGGAGAAGGGCATCTCCGCCGATACGCTGATGGACGCGCTGGAGGACGCCCTCCTCTCGGCCTACAAGAAGAGTCCGGGCTCCGCCCGCTACGCGCGGGTGGACATCGACCACCAGTCGGGCGACTTCACCGTGTTCGAGCTGCTGCTGCCGCCCGAGCTGGAGCAGCGCCTGCTGGTCGAGGCCGAGGAGGCCCAGGAAGAGCTCACGGTCGATCCCGAGACCGGCGAGCTGCGCGAGCCCGAGGAGCCGGAGATCCCTCAGGAGGTCCTGGCCGAGTACGCCGGCCAGATCGAAGAGCGCGACGTGACGCCCGGCGACTTCGGCCGGATCGCCGCCCAGACGGCCAAGCAGGTGATCCTGCAGCGCATCCGCGAGGCCGAGCGCGACATGATGTTCGAGGAGTACCGCGACCGCGTCGGCGAGCTGATCACCGGGATCGTCCAGCAGTCCGACAGCCGCTACACGCTCGTGCAGCTGCGCGAGCGCGTCGAGGCGCTGCTGCCCAAGTCCGAGCAGGTCGAGGGCGAGCGCTACGAGCACTCCCAGCGCATCAAAGCGGTCATCAAGGAGGTCTCGCCCTCCACCAAGGGCCCGTCGATCATCGTCAGCCGACGCGACCCCGAGCTGATCAAGCAGCTCTTCGAGCTCGAGGTGCCCGAGATCGCCGACGGTCTGGTGGAGATCGCCAACGTCGCCCGCGAGCCCGGCTACCGCTCCAAGATCGCCGTGGTCTCCTACGCCAACGGCGTCGACCCCGTCGGTGCATGCGTGGGGCCGCGCGGCTCGCGCGTGCGCATGGTCGTCTCCGAGCTGCGCGGCGAGAAGATCGACATCATCCCCTTCAACGAGGAGCCCGCCCGGTTCGTGGCCAAGGCCCTCTCGCCGGCCCGCGTGCGTGAGGTGCTGGTCGACGACGAGGCCATGCAGGCCACGGTGATCGTGCCCGACGACCAGCTCTCGCTGGCCATCGGCAAGGACGGTCTGAACGCCCGCCTGGCCGCCCGCCTGACCGGCTGGCGCGTGGACATCCGCTCCGAGACGGAGTTCGCCGAGGAGGAGTCGCAGATGGGGTATGAGGAGGAGGAGGTCGCCGGCCGGTGCGCGGCGGTGCTCTCCAACGGCAAGCGCTGCCCGAACGCCTCCCTGCCCGCCTCGCGCTACTGCGGCCTGCCCGCCCACCAGGCGCTGGCCGAGCAGGAGGGCGACCAGATGCCCGGTGCGCCGGCTCCGGCCGAGGGAGCTTCGTAGCGGACGCCGCAGCCCCACGCGGCGACCCCGTCGTGCCCGGGCCGAGGCGCCGCTGCGTGGCCTGCGGGCGTAACCTTCCCCAGGACCGTCTGCTGCGCCTGGTGCGCGGGGCCGACGGGCGCCTCGCGGCCGACCCCCGCCGGCTGGCGCACGGGAGGGGGGCATACGTGTGCTCCGCCGAGCGGTGCGGGGCCGCGATCGAGGACGGAAGGCAGATCGCGCGAGCGCTCCGTGCTTCGGTGACTGTTGAACCACAGACCCTAGACTTGGTGAGAGAATGGCGAAGAAGCGAGTCCACGAGATAGCGAAGGAGCGAGGGATCCCCTCCAAGGAGGTCCTCGCCACCCTGCAGGCCGCCGGCCTGGACGTGAAGGCCGCCGCCTCGAGCGTGGACGAGGGCGACATCGCGCGCGCCTTCGATCCCAGCGCCTCCAACGGCGGCGCGGCCGACGAGCCCGCCGCGGCCCAGACGGCCGAGGGCAACGGCCAGGCGGCCGCCCCGGCGCGGCAGGACGCTCAGCGTCCCACCCGCACCGAACAGGCCCCCGGCGCCGGCGGTCGGCGCCGGCGCGTGGTCATCGACTCACAGGCCTCACGGCGATCGCCGGGTCCGCCGCCCCCGCAGAACCAGCCGCCGCGCCGCCGCGGCCGGCGCCGGCGCACGCCGTGGGTCGAGCCCGACCTGACGGCCAAGCCCGAGGTCCCCGCCGAGGTCGTCATCACGCCGGTGCAGTCGGGCGCGACGGTCAAGGAGGTGGCCGAGTCGCTGGGCCTGTCCGCGCCCGAGGTGATCAAGAAGCTGATGGAGCTGGGCCAGATGGCCACTCTCACCCAGACGCTCTCCGACGACGCGATCGAGGTGCTGGCCGACGGCTTCGACAAGAAGGTCGCGATCCAGCACGCCGCCGACGAGGTCACGGCCGAGCCCGTCTACGAGGACGTCGAGGGCGACATGTCCACGCGGCCCCCGGTCGTGACGATCCTCGGCCACGTCGACCACGGGAAGACCTCGTTGCTCGACGCGATCCGCCAGACCGAGGTGGCCGCCGGTGAGGCCGGCGGCATCACCCAGCACATCGGGGCCTACCAAGTGCACCACGGCGATCACACGCTCACCTTCCTGGATACGCCGGGCCACGAGGCCTTCACGGCCATGCGCGCCCGCGGCGGCCAGGTGGCCGACATCGCGGTGGTCGTGGTCGCCGCCGACGACGGCGTCATGCCCCAGACGGTGGAGGCGGTCGACCACGCCAAGGCGGCCGAGGTGCCGATCATGGTGGCGGTGAACAAGATCGACAAGGAGGGCGCGGACCCCAACCGCGTTCGCGGTGAGCTGGCCCAGCAGGGCCTGACGCCGGCCGACTGGGGCGGAGACACCGAGTTCGCCGACGTGTCGGCCAAGACCCATCAGAACCTGGACGAGCTGCTGGACACGATCATCACGATGGCCGACATCCAGGAGCTGAAGGCCAATCCCGACGCCGATGCATCGGGCACGGTGATCGAGTCGCGGCTCGACCCTGGTCGCGGCGCCGTGGTCAGCCTCCTGGTCCAGCGCGGCACGATGAAGGTGGGAGACGCCGTCGTCGCCGGCGCGCACTCCGGCCGCGTCCGCTCCATGAGCGACTACCGCGGCGAGCGCGTGAACAAGGCGACCCCCGGCATGCCCGTCGAGATCCTGGGCTTCGACGGCGTTCCCGAGGCGGGCGAGCACGTGCGCGTGGTCGGCAACGAGCGCGAGGCCCGGCGGATCGCCGGCGAGCGCGCCAACCGGCTGAAGACCGAGGCGCTGGCCCGCCGCGCCGGTGTGCGCGTGTCGCTCGAGGACGTGATGGCCCGCGCCCGCGGCGGCGAGCTGGCCGAGCTGAACCTGATCGTCAAGGCCGACGTGGCCGGCTCGCTGGAGGCGCTGGCCGACGAGGTCGCCAAGCTCCCCCAGACCCAGGTCACGGTGAACCTGATCCACGACGCGGTGGGCGGGATCAACGAGTCCGACGTGATGCTGGCCTCGGCGTCGGCGGCGATCGTCATCGGCTTCAACGTCCGCCCGGTGGGTGACGCCGGGGCGGTGGCCCGGCACGAGGGTGTGGAGATCCGCACCTACTCGGTGATCTACAAGGTGATCGAGGAGCTGCGCCAGGCCATGGAGGGACTCCTCGTCCCCGAGGAGGTCGAGGCGACCGTGGCCACGGTCGAGATCCGCGAGACCTTCAAGGCCTCCCGCGTGGGCACCATCGCCGGCTCGATGGTCGTCGAGGGGACCGTCAGGCGCGGCGCCGCGGTGCGGCTGGTCCGCGACGGCACGATCGTCTACGACGGGCGGATCGGCTCGCTGCGTCGCTTCAAGGACGACGTGCGCGAGGTCACGGCCGGGATGGAGTGCGGCATCGTGCTCGAGAACTTCCCCGACGTGAAGCAGGGCGACGTGCTCGAGGTCTACGAGACGCGACAAGTCGAGCAGACGCTCGCCTAGCCCGCCGATCGGGTCGAGCGGCCAGGACCGTCGTGGCCTTCGTCGTATACCTGGAGCTGGGGCTCTTCTTCCCCGAGGGGTCGGACCTGAAGGGAAAGCGCAAGGAGGTGCAGTCCGTGAAGGCACAACTCGCAAGGCGCTTCGGCGCAGCCGTCGCCGAGACCGACCACCACGACCTGTGGCAGCGCGCAACCCTGTCGTGCGCGCTGGTGGCCCGAGAGGCCGGCGGCGCCCAGCGGCAGGCCGACTCGCTCGAGCGCTGGCTCTCCGGTCGCTTCCCCGAGGGGTACTCCGTGTCGCGCAGCCTCACCTCCGACGACGAGCTGATGGGGCGCTGACGTGGCCTCTCCTCGCATGCGACGCGTGAACGAGGCGGTGCGCGAAGTGCTCTCCTCCAGGCTGGCCGCCGGCCTTGCCGACCCCCGCATAGGATTCGTCACGGTGACCTCCGTCGAGACCGTCTCCGACCTCAGCCACGCCCGCGTCTACGTCAGCGTGCTCGGCTCCGAGTCCGAGCGCGCACAGACGATGGAGGGCCTCGCCTCCTCCCGCGGCTTCCTGCAGGCCGCCCTGGCCGGCGAGCTGCGCATGAAGCGCACGCCCAAGCTGGAGTTCGCGCACGACCCGTCGGTGGACGAGGGCTTCCGGATCGCCGAGCTGATCGAGGAGAACGAGCAGTGAAGCCGCCGGTAGGGTGCCCGCCCGCCGGCGACCGGCTGGACTCCTCCACCGGCGTGGGGCCGGAGGTCGGCCAGATCGTCGAGGAGATCCGGGCCGCGGACAAGCTGCTGCTGACCACCCACGAGAACCCCGATGGGGACGCACTGGGCTCGCTGCTCTCGATGCACTGGGTACTGGAGCAGCTGGGCAAGGACTCGGTGATGTACATGTCGCCGGACGAGTTCCCGTTGCCGATCGAGTATCAGGACATGACGTTCGACGGGCTGCTGGGGGCGCCGCCCGAGGACATCGACCAGCGGGTGGTGGTCTTCCTCGACTGCGGCAACATCGACCGGATGCCCGTGGACTTCCTCAAGCGCGAGGGCGTCCACATCCTCAACATCGACCACCACCACGACAACACCCGCTTCGGGACGGTCAACCTCGTGGTCTCCGACGCCTCGTGCACCGCCGAGATCGTGTTCGACCTGTCGCGCGAGCTGGGCGCCGAGCTGACGCCCCGGATCGCCGATGCCATGTACGTCGGGCTGGTCACCGACACCGGCAGGTTCATGTACCAGAACACCACGCCGGCGGCGCACCGGATGGCCGCCGACCTGATCGAGGCCGGCGTCGACACCCACGGGGTCTACCGGCGCCTGTTCGAGGATCTGCCCTACCGGCGCCTGCAGCTCCTCGCCCGGGCCCTGGGCAGCGTGGCCCGTTACGACGAGGGGATCATCACCATGGCCTCGCTCACGCGCCAGGACTTCGAGGAGACCGGCGCGCTGGAGACCGACTCCGAGGGGATCGTGGACCATGTGCGCTCGGTCGAGGGCACCAAGGTGGCCGTGCTCGCACGCGAGCTGCTCTGCGACGACCGCCGGGGTCAGAGCAAGGTGAGCCTGCGGGCCACCGACGCCTCCGTCGACGTCTCGTCGATCGCGCGGGCGCTGGGTGGGGGCGGCCACCGTCAGGCCGCGGGGGCCTCCACCGTGCTGTCGCTCGACGAGCTGGTGGCCGAGATCCGCACGCACGTGGCAAATCAGCTGCAGGACTGATGCCCGGCGATACCCGGGACGGCTTACGCCGTCAGGGCACAGGCGGGGTCATCCTCTTCGACAAGCCCGCCGGCAAGACCTCGCACGACGTCGTGGCCGGCGTTCGGCGGGGGCTGCCGCGCGGCACCAAGGTCGGTCACGCCGGCACGCTCGATCCGTTCGCGACCGGGCTGCTGCTGGTGCTGGTGGGCCGCGCCGCGCGCCTGCAGCGCTACCTGATGGGGCTGCCCAAGGCCTACCGGGTGGTCGCCCGGCTGGGCTGGACGTCGGACACCGGGGACCGCGACGGCGCGCTCGAGCACACCGGAAAGGTGCCCAAGGACCCTTCCATTCCCGCCGGAGAGCAGATGCAGCGACCGCCGGTCTACTCGGCGGTCCGCGTGGGCGGCGAGCGCCTGTACAAGAAGGCGCGCAGGGGAGCGGGCGTGGAGGGTGAGCCGAGGGCGGTCGCCGTCAAATCCGCGGAGCTGGTCGAGCGCGAGGGCGACCTCGCCACCTTCGACATCGAGTGCTCGGCGGGCACCTACGTACGCCAGCTGGTGTCCGCTCTCGGCGACGCCTACTGCCAGGAGCTCCGGCGCACGGCGATCGGCGCCTTCTGCATCGAGGAGGCCGACCCCGATCGCGCGCTGACCCCGGGCGAGGCCCTGGACTTCATGCCCGCCCGCGAGCTCGGGGCACAGGACGCGCTCCGCGTCTCCCACGGGGTCAAGCTGGCGCTTGAGCCCAACGAGGGGCCGGCGGGCGCGATCCGGCTCATGCACGAGGGGCGCCTGGTGGCCGTGGCCGAGCCACGGGGCCGGGAGCTGCGCCCCGTCGTAGTGTTCGGAGCGTGAAGGTCACCCGGCTGCCCGACGGAGTGCCTCGATCCGGTGCCCGCCCGGCCGACCTGAGACCCCGCCGGGTGGCCATCGGCACCTTCGACGGTGTGCACGTGGGCCACCGCGAGGTCATCGAGGGCAACGACACCGTCCTCACCTTCGACCCCCACCCGTTGTCGGTGATCCGCCCCGAGGCCGCCCCCAGGCTGGTGATGCCCTTCGCGATCAAGCGCGACGTGATCGCCGGGCTTGGGGTCCAGGAGCTGGTGGTGGTGCCGTTTGACCGTGAGTTCTCCCAGCGTTCGGCCGAGGACTTCGCCGACCGGGTGCTCGTGGCCCAGCTGGGGGCGCAGAGCGTGTCGGTGGGCGAGAACTTCCGCTTCGGCCGGGGCGCGCGCGGCACCGCCGACTTCCTGCGCTCGCGGCCGGAGTTCGAGACCCGGGTGGTGCCGTTGATCGAGGTGGAGTCCGAGACGGTCTCCTCCAGCCACATCCGCGGCCTCGTCGCGGCGGGGGAGGTCGATCAGGCCGCCAAGTTCCTGGGCGGGCCCTACATGCTCGAGGGCGAGGTCGTGCGCGGCGAGGCGCGCGGTCGCGAGCTGGGCTACCCCACCGCCAACGTGGTCCCGGCGGACGAGCTGGTCTCCCCCGGCCACGGGGTCTACGCCGCCTGGGCCAACGGCCATCCGGCCGCCGTGAACGTGGGGGTCAGGCCCATGTTCGACACCGGCCGGGGGCTGCTGGTCGAGGCCTACCTGATCGACTTCGAGGGCGACCTCTACGGCGAGGGGCTGCGGATCGCCTTCGTGCGGCGACTGCGGGGCGAGAAGCGGTTCGAGTCCGTCGAGGAGCTGGTGGCCCAGATGGGCCGCGACGTCGAGCAGGCCAGGGGCATCCTCGCCCAGGGCGCCTGCTAGCTTTTCCCGCCGCATGCCGCTCACCGTCGAACAGAAGCAGGAGATCGTCTCCAAGCACGGCCGCGGGGAGAACGACACGGGTTCCGCCGAGGTCCAGGTCGCCCTGCTGTCCGCCCGGATCACCGAGCTCACCGAGCATCTGCGCGAGCACCGCAAGGACCACCACTCGCGTCGCGGTCTGCTGATGCTCGTGGGAAAGCGCCGCCGTCTGCTCAACTACCTGCAGCGCATCGACCTCGACCGCTACCGGGCTTTGATCAAGGACCTCGGTCTGCGCCGATGATCGAGTCGGGCACCACCGCGCCCGACTTCACGCTCGCAGACCAGGACGGAGACGAGGTCTCGCTGTCTCACCTCAAGGGCCAGACAAGCGTCCTGGTCTTCTACCCGCTGGACTTCAGCCCGGTCTGCACGAGTCAGCTCAACGTCTACCAGGAGGTCCTCCCCGAGCTGGCCGAGAGGGGCGCGAAGCTCTACGGCATCTCGGTGGACTCGGCCTTCGCCCACAAGGCCTTCCAGGAGTCCCTGGGCGTGTCTATCCCGCTGCTGGCCGACTTCAACCCCAAGGGCGAGGTGGCGAAGGCCTACGGGGTCTACATCGACGAGCGCGGGCACAGCGAGCGGGCGCTGGTGATGATCGGCCCCGACCTCGAGGTGAAGTGGTCCTACCGGGCGCCGACCCCGCTGGAGATCCCCGGCGCCAACCTGATCTTCGACGCGCTCGAGCCGGTCGCGCCGCGATAGCCCGCGCCGGTGGGCGCCGAAGAAGATCTGGGCTCGGCGGGCGTCCCCGGCGTCGCCGATGACGACTACGTCCGCGGAGAGGGTCTGCTCGTGGTCGAGTACGCCGACCTCGAGTGCCCCTACTGCGCCAAGGCCCACGAGCTCATTCGCGACCTTCCCATCCGGCGCGTCTTTCGTCACTTCCCGGTGGTCTCCAAGCACCCGCGTTCCCGGTTGCTGGCCCACGCGGCCGAGGCCGCGGCCCGCCAGGACCGCTTCTGGGACCTGCACGACTCCCTGATGGCCGACCAGGCCCATCTGGAGGATCCGCACCTGTGGGCCCGTTGCCGCGAGCTGGGGATCGACCTGGAGCGCTTCGAGGCCGACCGGCGATCGACCGAGGCCGCCGAGCGGGTGGTGCGCGACTTCCGCGCCGGCATTCGCGCGGGCGTGGTCACCACGCCGACCCTGTTCGTGGACGGCGCGGCCCACCCGGGGGTGCCCGGACCGGAGCTGCTGGCGCGCCTGTCGGGCTGATCCACGCGCGGTCCGCTTACGCGGCCGGGGTCCCAGGTCCCTTGCTAGCCTGGCAAACGGACTCCTACAGAGAAGTCACAAGAGATAGCCGCCAACCGGAGGCGGCACCGAAAGGAACATATGAGTATTGACGTAACCCGTGTCTCAGTTGAGATCGGCGGTTCCGAGATCAGCTTCGAGACCGGCAAGCTCGCCAAGCAGGCGAGCGGCTCCGTCGTCGTGCAGGCCGGCGACACGATGGTGCTGGGCACCGCGACCGCCGGAAACCTCCGCGACGTG
Source organism: Thermoleophilaceae bacterium (assembly GCA_037720995.1). Classification (GTDB taxonomy): domain Bacteria; phylum Actinomycetota; class Thermoleophilia; order Solirubrobacterales; family Thermoleophilaceae; genus JAAYBF01. The sequence continues at coordinate 1,077 of JBBJOH010000002.1, read as the reverse complement.
GACTTCCTCCCGCTGACCGTCGACGTCGAGGAGCGCATGTACGCCGCGGGCAAGATCCCCGGCTCGTTCTTCAAGCGCGAGGGTCGCGCCGGCGAGAAGGGCACGCTGACCGCCCGCATGATCGACCGCCCGATCCGGCCGCTGTTTCCCAAGGGATGGCGCCGTGAGACCCAGCTGGTCTCGATCCCGATGTCGATCGACCACGTGCACCCCTACGACATCCTCGCCATGAACGGCGCCAGCGCCGCGCTGATGGTCTCCGACATACCTTTCCCGCAGCCCGTGGGGGCGGTCCGGATCGGACAGGACTCCGACGGCGGGTTCGTGGTCAACCCCGACGAGGAGGACAACCTCAGCTCCGCGCTGGACCTGGTGGTCTCGGGCACCGAGGAGGCCATCCTGATGGTCGAGGCCGGCGCGCAGGAGATCTCCGAGGCGGCCATCCTGGACGCCCTGGACATCGCGCACGGCGAGATCAAGAAGCTCTGCGCCGCCCAGCGCGAGCTGGCCCAGAAGGCCGGCAAGCCCAAGACCGAGGTCGAGGTCCCCCAGGTCGACGAGTCGGTGCTCTCCCAGCTGCAGACGGAGTTCGGCGACGCGCTGAGCCAGGCCACGCAGGTGGAGGACAAGCTCGAGCGCCAGGACGCCACCAAGCGCGTCGAGGAGCAGGCGCTCGACTCGCTCTCCGGCGACGAGAACGCCTCAGACCACAAGGAGAAGCGGGCCGCCGCCCAGATGGCCTTCGACAAGCTGGAGAAGGACACCATCCGCCGGCGCATCGCCGTCGACAAGGTACGGCCCGACGGCCGCGGCGCCGACCAGGTGCGCGACATCTGGATCGAGGTCGGGGTTGCGCCGCGTACGCACGGCTCCGCGGTCTTCACCCGCGGTCAGACCCAGGCGTTCTCGGTGGCCACGCTGGGCACCACGCGTGACGAGATGCGCCTGGACACCCTGGGCCTGGAGAGCACGCGCCGTTACTGGCACCACTACAACTTCCCGCCCTTCTCGGTCGGGGAGGCGGGCTTCATGCGCGGCCCCAAGCGCCGCGACATCGGTCACGGCGCGCTCGCCGAG
>JBBJOH010000132.1:0-4553 GCA_037720995.1 Thermoleophilaceae bacterium | reverse complement strand
CCCCGACACCTCGACCTCAGCGCGGCGGGATCCGCATATACGGCAGGGCGAACGAGACGATCTTCTCGAAGGCCGGCGCGGCCACCTCGCCGCCGTAGTAGCCGCCCTTGGGCTCGTCGACCATCACGGCGATCATCAGCCGGGGGTTCTGCGCGGGCGCGAAGCCAATGAACGAGGAGAAGTACTTGAACTCGGAGTAGCCGCCGGTCCTCGGGTCGGGCTTCTGGGCGGTGCCGGTCTTGCCGGCCAGCTTGTAGCCCGGCACCGACGCCTCCTGGGCCGTGCCGCCGGCGGCGAGCACGCCCTCGAGCATCTGGGCCACCTGGCCGGCCGTCTTCCGTGAGACCACGCGCCTGCCCGGGTCGCTCTGACCGGACAGGAGATGGGGCCGGTGCATCACGCCGCCGTTGGCCAGCGCCGAGTACCCGGCGGCCATCTGCAACGGGGTGACGGCCAGGCCCTGGCCGATCGGAAGGTTGCCCAGCGAGGAGCCCGAGTAGGCCTTGGGCGCGGGCACGATCCCGCCGCCCTCGCCGGGGAGGCCTATGTCCGTGGGGCGGCCGAAGCCAAAGCGGCGGACCCACTTGTCGAAGCGGTCCTTGCCGAGCTTCTGGCCGATCATCACCGACCCCACATTCGAGGACTGGGCGAGGATCTGGGAGGTGGTCAGTGTGATCGCGCCGCGGTCGTGGGCCTCGCCGATCGTGCGGTCGGCCACCTGGAGCTTCGGCGGCAGGTCGAGCTCCGCCTGCGGCGTGGTCAGCCTCTCCTGCAGCGCTCCGGCCACCGTGAACGCCTTGAAGGTCGAGCCCGGCTCGAACGCCGAGGAGACCGAGCGGTTCTCCATCGCGCCCTTCGGCGCCGCGCTCAAGTCGTTGGGATCGACGCGGGGCCAGTTGGCCATGGCCAACAGCTCGCCGTTGCGCGGGTCCATGACCAGCGCGGTGGCGCCCCGGGGGCTGTGGTCACGTCCGACCTGGCCGAGCACGGCCTCCACGCGCTCCTGGAGCGCCGCATCGATCGTCAGCTTCAGGTCCTCGCCCGGCTCGGCGCGCGTGGTGTCGGCCAGGCTCACGGTCTCGCCCGTCGCGTCCTTGACCAGCCGGCGCTTGCCGTCGGAGCCGTGCAGCTCGGACTCGTACCTCTGCTCGATGCCCGCCAGGCCGGTGTCGTCGGTGCCCGTGGCGCCGATCAGCTGACCGGCCAGCGCGCCCTGCGGGTAGGTGCGCCTGGGCTCGGAGACGGTGCCGATCCCCTCGATCCGCATCCGCGCCACCTTGTCCCCCAGCGTGGGGTCCATCTTGCGGCGCAGGTAGACGAACCCGGTCTTCTTGTCCGAGAGCAGCGGCAGCAGCTCGCTCTCGCCGCGGCCCACCAGCGGCGCAAGTCGAGCCGCCACCCGGCTGGGGTCCTTGATCAGGAACGGGTTGGCGTAGACGGTGGTGGCCTCCTCCGACACGGCCAGCTCGACTCCCTTGCGGTCGGTGATCGTGCCCCGGCTGGCCGGAACGGCCAGGTCCTCGACCTGCTGGGTGGCGGCCCGGCTCTTGAGCGAGCCGGCCTGAACCGTCCCCAGCCACGTGGCCCGCGCCGTCGCTGCGCAGAGGAGGAGCAGAAAGAGGGCGAAGAGAAGACCGATCCGGCGGTCGACGAGCCCCTTCACGCTCTACTGACCCGCCTGCGGCGCGGTCGGTGTCTCGACCTGGGGGGCCGGCGGCGCCTGCGGCGCGGTCGTCTGCGGCGTGGTCTGGGGCGCCGTCGTCTGGGGCGCCGTCGTCTGGGGGGCGGACCCGGCCGGGGGGGATTCGGTCTGAGGCACGGGAGCCTGCGGCACGGCGGTCGGCTGGGTCTGTGCCTGTCCCGGTGCGCCTTCGCCGCTCGGCGCGGGCCGGTCGCCGCCCGCGTCCCCGGTCTGGGGACCGGCCTTCAGCATTCCCAGGGCGTTGCGGGCGTCGACGCCGGTGTTGGTCTTCAGGTATCGCACCTCGCCCGGAGCCGGGAGCACCAGCCCGCTCTCGGCCGCGACCTTCTGGATCCGCTCGCTCGAGCCCAGGCGGGCGAGGTCGCCGCGCAGACGCGCGTTCTGGCGCTTGATCGTCTCGGCCTTCTCGGCCGTCACCGCGATGTCGCGGTTCATCCGCAACAGGTCGACGTTGAAGAACACGATCCCCACCAGCAGGAGGAAGACCAGACCGATCCACAGCCGTCCCGACAGCAACCGGTCCAGCAGCACCGCTCCCCTCGGGCGCACGAGCCCGCGTGCGGGCGCGGCCGGGCGACGGGCGGGGGACGGGCGGGCACGGCCGGGCACGGCCGGGCGGGCGGGGGCGGGACGCGCCTGGGCCCGGCGGGGAAGCGGCGCAGCGGACATCAGCTCTCCTCCCCGGCGGCGACGAGGCGGGCGGCGCGCGGGCGGGCCGGGCCCGCGCGCGGGTTGTCGCCCACCTCGCCGGGCGTCGGCGTCACGCCACCGCGGGCGATCAGCTCGGCCTCGGGGGTCCGACCGCAGGCGCACACGGGCAGATCGGGCGGGCAGATGCAGCCGCGGGCGCGGTCGGCCAAGAACCGCTTCACGCGACGGTCCTCGAGGGAGTGGAAGGAGATGGCGGCCAGGCGACCGTCCTCGGCGAGCAGCGACCAGGCCCCGGGAAGCGCCCGATCCAGGTCGCCGAGCTCGTCGTTGACCAGGATCCGGATCGCTTGAAACACACGCTTGGCCGGAGAGCTCCCGCCAAAGCGGCGCCGGACGGCGGCGGGGAGAGCGGCTTCGACGGCGGCCACGAGCTCGCCGGTGGTCTCGATCGGCGCCCGCTGCCGGCGACGGGCGATCTCGCGCGCGATGATCCGCGCGTTGCGCTCCTCCCCGTAGGTCGAGAGGACCTTGGCCAGCTGGCGCTCCTCCATGGTGTTCACCACCTCACGCGCATCGAGGTCCTGGCCCGGGTCCATGCGCATGTCAAGCGGCGCGTCGAATGAGTAGGAGAAGCCCCGCTCGCGCGCGTCGATCTGCATCGAGGAGACACCGAGGTCGAAGTAGACGAGGTCGGCTCCAAAGCCCTCGTCGCGCAGGAGCGCGAGGGCGTCGGCGTAGTCCATGCGCAGGAAGCGGGTCTCGCAGGAGACCTCTGCGGCCATCTCGTCGAAGCGCTCCTGGGCCGCGGGGTCGCGGTCGATGCACACGAGCGTTCCGCCCGGTCCGATCCGGTCGGCCATCAGCCGCGCGTGACCGCCCGCCCCGAAGGTGCAGTCCACCACCCTGTCGCTCTCGCCGGGCTGGGTGAGGTCGATCAGCTCCCCGGCCAGTACGGGTACGTGCGTGCGCGTCATGTCAAGAAGGATCGCCAAGGGAGTCCGTCACCTCCCCCATCACCTGATCGAGCAGCGCCTGCTGGTCGGTCCAGCCCTCGCTGGACCACAGCTCAAGGTGGTCGTCGACTCCGGTGACCACCACCTCCTTCTCGATCCCCGCATGCGTGAGGAGCGGTGAGGGCAGGACCACGCGGCCGGCGGAGTCGAGCTCCAGCTCGAAGGAGTTGCCCTGGAAGTAGCGCTGGATCTGCTTGAACTGCGAGCCGAGCGGATTCTTGCCCTCCAGTGCGGCCTTCACGCGGGCCTCGTGGGCCGCGGGCGCGGAGACGGTGATGCACGCGTCGGTGTCCTTGGAGAGGACGAGCCCGTCGGCGAAGGATGCGCGGAACTTGGAGGGAATGCTCAGACGGTGCTTCGCGTCGAGCGAATGTTCGTAGTGGCCTCTGAATGCCATAAGGCAGATCTTCCGCGGGGGGCTGACTCGGACCGGAGTGGTGGAGTGGGAGGAGCCCCGCCACTCCGGTCCTCGTGAGCTGGCGCCACTGTAACCCACCTACTCCCACCCTGCAACACATGACCCCACCACAGCCCCCGGCCCACCCGGAGCTTCGAGGCCAACCCGCCACAAAAGGCTCTGTGAGCAGGGAGAAGCCACGGTGGGACGAGGTGGGCAACGGTGCGCGATGACGTGGGCGCACGGGTGCAGGACTCGCCGCTGGGCGGCGGCTTGCAATCGAGGGGGTCGGATTGCAACGGATCTTGCGTGTGTGGCCGGCGGTAGCCGGTGAGCTCCGTGCAGGCGCTACACCCCGGAGATACCGCCCGAGTCGAGCATGGCGGCGGTCAGCGCCGCGGCCACGAGCAGCAGGACCGAGGGCACCAGGAGCAGCGCCACCACGAGCTGGATCTTGGGCCCGGCCTTGGCCGCGTCCTCGGCCACCTTGCGGCGCAACGCGAGCCGCGCGTCACGGGCCTGGCCGGCGAGCGTCTCGGCCAGGGGAGCCCCGTGGCGGCGGGCCCTGTCGAGAGCCGCGCACAGAGCGGTGATCTCGGCCTGCGGCAGCCGCTCGGCCATCCCCTCCAGCGCCTCGCCCAGCGGGACGCCCAGGGCCACCTCCCGTCCCACCGCGCTCCACTCGGCCGCCAGCGGCCCGCCGGCGCTCGCCCCCACCTCGGCGAGCCCGGCGGCGCGCGCGGAGCCGGCGGCCCCCGCGACCCGCAGCCGGGCGAGCCGCCCCGGCAGC
>JBBJOH010000131.1:0-4554 GCA_037720995.1 Thermoleophilaceae bacterium | reverse complement strand
CCCTGACCGGTGAAGCCCCACAGAAAGACCTGGGCCACCTTGCGCTGCACCGACATGCGCGCGAGCGCCGCCGCGGCCGGGTCCGTGGTCGGGCCACGGAACCCCCCGGCGCCCGGCGCCGGCTTGGAGGCGTCCGTCCGCGGCGAGTCCTCGCCACCCCCCAGGGCCCTGGCCAGCGCTCCGCCGAGCACGAGCAGGAGCGTCAGCGTGACTACCATCGCCATCTGGCGATAGGTGGGATCTAGAGCCCGGTGGCGCAGAGGGTGAACGCTAACCTGCCACGGCCATGTCTGCACCCGTTCCCCAGACGGTCGTGATGAAGTTCGGAGGGACGTCGGTGGCCGACGCCGATCAGATCAAGCGCGCCGCCTCGCGCGTGGCCCGGGCCGCCGACCAGGGTGCCCGGGTGGTGGCGGTGCTCTCCGCGCGGGGGAAGACCACCGACGAGCTGCTCTCCATGGCCTACGAGGTCTCCGACCGTCCCCACCCGCGCGAGATGGACATGCTGCTCTCCACCGGGGAGCGAATCTCCTGTGCGCTGGCCGCCATGGTCATCAACGACCTCGGCCACGAGGCCATCTCGTTGACCGGTTCCCAGGCCGGGATCGTGACCGACACCTCGCACACCAAGGCCCGGATCCTGGACGTGCGCGCCGATCGCATCAGCGCGGCGCTTGACGAGGGAAAGGTCGTGCTCGTGGCGGGCTTCCAGGGGGTGTCGACCGACGCGGACGTGACCACGCTGGGCCGGGGCGGCTCGGACACGACCGCGGTTGCGCTGGCTGCCGCCCTGGGAGCCGACGTGTGCGAGATCTACACCGACGTGGCCGGCGTGTTCAGCGCCGATCCGCGGATCGTGTGCGACGCGCGAAAGCTCATCGCCGTCTCCTTCGAGGAGATGCTGGAGATGGCCGCGTCGGGCGCCGGGGTGCTTCAACTGCGGTCGGTGGAGTACGCGCGAAACCACGGCATCCCCATTCACTGCCGGTCGAGCTTCGAGGACGGACCCGGTACCTTCGTACAGCCCGAGGATCAGACCATGGAACGACCACTCGTAACCGCAGTCACCCACTCCACCGAGGAGGCCCGGGTGACGCTCACCGACCTGCCCGATCGCCCGGGGATCGCCGGCCGCGTGCTCACCGTGCTGGCCGGGGCGAACGTGAACGTGGACATGATCATCCAGAACGAGCCCATTCCGGCCCGCCCCTCGGATGGGGCGTCCCCTCCTCCGGGCCAGTCGGCGGACATGTCCTTCACCGTGCCCCGCGACGACCTTCGCGTCGCGCTGGCCGCGCTGGAGGTCCTGCGCGGCGAGCTGGGCATCGGCGAGGTGGCAAGCGACGCCGGCATGGGCAAGGTCTCGATAGTCGGCGCCGGCATGAAGAGCCACCCTGGCGTGGCCGCCCGCACCTTCAGCGTGCTGGGCGATGCCGGCGTGAACATCGAGATGATCTCCACCTCGCCGATCAAGATCTCGTGCGTGATCCGCGAGGAGCACGTGGAACGGGCCGTGCGGGAGCTGCACACCGCCTTCGATCTGGGCGAGGAGGCCGTGCGCCGCGAGGACGTGGCCGGCGACCACCGGCCGGTGGTGAGCTGAGTGGGGATGCGGGTTGCCGTGGTGGGCGCCACGGGCGCTGTGGGCTCCACCATCCTCGGCGTGATGCGCGAGCGGGCCTTTCCCGCCGACGAGGTCGTGCCGCTGGCTTCGGCGCGGTCAGCCGGACGCAGGATCGACTGGGGCGAGAAGACCCTGACCGTGCGGGAGCTCACCGACGAGGCGATCGCCGGCTTCGACCTGGCGCTGTTCTCCGCCGGCGGCACGATCAGCGAGCAGTGGGGGCAAAGGTTCGCCGACGCGGGCGCCGTGGTGGTCGACAACTCCTCCTACTGGCGGATGTTCGACCACGTTCCCCTGGTGGTGGCCGAGGTCAACCCCGATGCCGCGGAGGGCCACCGCGGCATCGTGGCCAACCCCAACTGCTCGACCATGCAGATGGTGGTGGCGCTCAAGCCGATCCTCGACGCCGTCGGGATCGAGCGGCTGGTGGTGTCCACCTACCAGTCGGTGTCGGGAACCGGCCAGCGTGCGGTGGAGGAGCTGCACGACCAGGCCGCCGCGGTGGTCGACGCCAAGGAGCTGCCGGCCCCGACCGTCTATCCCCACCAGATCGCCTTCAACGTCCTGCCTCAGGTGGAGTCCTTCAGGGAGGCCGACCCCTACACCACCGAGGAGCGCAAGATGATGGCCGAGACGCGCAAGATCCTCGGGGACTCCGAGATCGGCATCTCCGCCACGTGCGCACGCGTGCCCGTCTACACCGGGCACTCCGAATCGGTGAACGTGCAGACCCGCGATCCGCTGTCTCCCGAGGCGTGCCGCGACCTGCTCAGCGGCGCGCCCGGGGTGCAGGTGATCGACGACCCCGCCAGCGGCCTCTACCCGATGGCCGTCGACGCCGCGGGCCAGGACGACGTCCTGGTCGGTCGCATCCGCGCCGACGACTCCCACCCTCGCTGCCTGAACCTGTGGGTGGTGGGAGACAACCTGCGCAAGGGCGCGGCCACCAACGCGGTGCAGGTGGCCGAGCTGCTGGTTAAGCGCAACCTACTTCGCGGCGCCGCTGCCTGACTGCCGGCCGTCGGGCTGCCCGACCCCATCCGGCCGGGCGAGGCGGGCCAGGTCGCGTCGCGAGCTGATCCCCAGCTTGCGGTAGATGTTGCGCGCGTGGGTGCGCACGGTCTCCAGCCCGATGGACAGCGAGTGGGCGATCTGGCCGTTGGTGGCTCCCTCCTGGAGCAGCTCCAGCACATCGGCCTCGCGGGGGGTGAGCAGGTCCGATCCCTGGAATCCGAGGCTCCCGGAGCCGCCGGCCGCGGCCGAGCGCGGCAGTACGTGCATGCCGCGGGAGGCCAGGTGGATGGCGTTCACGACGTCCCGGCCCTGCGTCTCCTTGGACAGGCAGGCGGTGGCCCCGAAGGAGAGCATCTGGTTGCACTCGGCCGCCGTGGGGCGATTGGCCAGCACGACCAGGCGCGACTTGGGGAAGGCCTGGTGGAGCTGGAACACCTGGGCGGAGCTGGTCAGCGAGCCGAAGTTCAGGACGGCGACGTCCGGCGCGTGCTGATGGATGGAGCGTTCCATCGCCGAAGGGGCAACCCGGTCGGCCAGCAGCTTCAGGTTCGGGTCTTCGGTGACCAGGTGGGTCAGACCGAGGGCGACGAGATCCTCGAACTTGGCGACGACCACGCTGACGTTGCTCGTCATGGGCGCAGTCTATGAGGTGAGCGCCGGGGGAGACAACCGGTGCAATGTATCCCCCCTGGCATCACCCCGATATCACTCTGAGCAGGGGAAGAGAAGAGGTGGCCAGCTGGTGCACAATCCCTGTTCGAACTTGTAGGGGCGGACTTGGGGTACGCCAGCGACGAGAGAGACCGGCCTACGGGCCGGTCTTTCTCTTTTCTGGGCCCCTCAGTGGGCAGCGGTTCGCAGCCCGTCGGTGATCTCTTGGGCGGAGATCGGCGCCGGTCGCCCTACGTGGAATCCCTGGGCGTAGTCCACGCCCAGCTGCTGCAGCAGGACGCGGGTCGGCTCGTCCTCCACGAACTCGGCGATCGTCTGCTTGTTCAGGCCGCGGGCGATGTCCACCAGCGACTGGACCAGGACCCGGTTGACCGGGCTCTCGGGCAGGTGCTCTATGAACTCGCCGTCGATCTTCAGGTAGTCGAAGGCGAAGTGCTTGAGGTAGTGGAAGGAGGCGAAGCCGGCCCCGAAGTCGTCGAGGGCGAACTCGCAGCCCAGCTCGCGGACCAACGCCCCGAAGTCCTTAGCCTGCTCGAGGTTCACGATCGCGGCCGTCTCGGTCATCTCGAAGACGAGCCCCGACGGATCGATCCGGCTCTCCTCCAGGCGCGAGCGCAGCGGCTCGGCCAGCGCCGGGTCGGTCACGGACTTCGCCGACACGTTCACCTCCATCACGGCCTCCACCCCCGACGCCTGCAGCTCGGCGAGCAGGTCGATGGCCTGTCCCACCACCCAGCGGTCGATCTCCTGGATCAGGTCGAAGCGCTCGGCCACGTGCAGGAAGGCGGCCGGCGGCAGGAGCTCGTCCTTGTCGCCCAGCATCCGCAGCAGCAGCTCGTACCGTGGCCGGGGATCGTCCTTCAGGCTCTCGATCGGCTGCCCGTGGAGCACGAAGCGATCGTGGGTCAGCGCCTCGCGGATCCTCTCGACCCAGCCAAGGCGACCGGCCATGCCCGTGCTGCGTGAAGCCGAGCTGAACACCGCCCAGCGGTCTCTGCCCGTCTCCTTCGCGTCGTACATCGCGATGTCGGCCTCGGCCAGCAGCTCGTCCGCAGTCGGGGTTCCGGCCTCGCCGCCGAACAGGGCGATGCCGAAGCTCGCCGTCGTGCCCACCTGTCCGCGCTCGCCGGCCACGACGGCGCCGGCCCGGATCGTCAGCCGCAGGTCCTCGGCCAACTGCTCGGCCCGGGCCCGGTCGGCGTTGGGGATCAGCACCGCGAACTCGTCGCCACCCAGGCGCGCGA
>JBBJOH010000130.1:0-4556 GCA_037720995.1 Thermoleophilaceae bacterium | reverse complement strand
AGTCGGAGAAGACCGTGGTCCTGTTCTTCCGCCAGCCCGGGGCCGACGACGACGCGACCGAGTCGGCCGTGCGCTCGCTGCGCGGCAAGAAGCGGGTGGCTGTCTTCTCGGACGGGATCGCCCACCTCGCGCGCTACCGGCTCGTCGTCACCGGACTGGGCATCACCCAGGCCCCGTCCGTGGTCATCGTCGGCAAGAGCCGCAAGGCCGTGCTGATCGAGGGCTTCGTGGACAAGGGGTCGCTCACCCAGCAGGTGCGCGACGCCCGATGAGCGAAGCGTCTTCACAGGCCGCCGGCAAGCCACGCGTCGACGCCACGGGGCTGACGCCCCCAACTCGCCGCACCGGCCCCTCGCGGTTCATCGCCGACGTGATCGTGGCGCTGGGCTATGTGGACCGCCAGCAGGCCGACGCCGCCGTTGCGGAGTCGCGCAAGCAGGGCAAGCGCACCGGCCAGCTTCTGATCGAGTCGGGCGCCCTCTCGCGCGAGCAGCTGGCCCACGCGCTCGGTGAGCGCTTCGGCCTGGACTACGTGGACCTCGGCGTCTTCCAGCCGGACCTCGCCGCGGTGAACCTGATCAGCCCGCAGGCGGCCAAGCGCTTCGACGCGGTGCCGATCGGCTTCGACGAGTCCGGCACCCTGATCGTGGCCATGGCCGACCCGTCCAACGTCCTGGCCCTCGACGACCTGAAGCTGATGACCGGCCACGAGGTCCGCCCGGCCGTGGCCTCGTCCGAGGACATCGGCGGCCTGATCGCGCGCATGAGCCGCCTGGACGAGGCGGTGGCCAGCGCGATGGAGGGGGAGGACGACGAAGACCTCGCCCCGGTGACCGAGATCCGCGAGTCGGCCGAGGACGCGCCGGTGATCAAGCTGGTCAACTCGATCATCGGACAGGCGGTGGAAGAAGGGGTCTCGGACATCCACATGGAGCCCGACGGCCGCAACATGCGCGTGCGCTTTCGCGTGGACGGCGTGCTCTCGGAGACCACCACCATCCCCCGGCGCATGGTCGCCGGGGTGGTGTCGCGGGTCAAGATCATGGGCGATCTGGACATCGCCGAGAAGCGGATCCCCCAGGACGGCCGCGTCGGCCTGACCGTGGAGAAGCGCCCGGTGGACGTGCGCATCGTGAGCATGCCCTCCGTGCACGGCGAGGGGATCGTCATGCGCCTGCTGGACAAGGGCCAGAAGTTGCTGGATCTGGACACGCTGGGCATGGACGGCGACGGCCGCGCCCGGTTCGAGGGCGCCTTCCACAAGTCCCACGGAGCCGTGCTCGTGACCGGCCCCACGGGCTCGGGCAAGTCCACCACGCTGTACGCGGCGCTCACCGCGGTCAACTCGGTCGACAAGAACATCATCACGATCGAGGATCCGGTCGAGTACCAGCTGGCCGGTGTCAACCAGATGCAGGTGAACATGAAGTCGGGCCTGACGTTCGCTCGCGGCCTTCGCTCCATGCTCCGCGCCGACCCCGACATCATCATGGTGGGCGAGATCCGCGACGCCGAGACGGCGCGGATCGCCGTGGAGTCGGCTCTGACGGGCCACCTAGTGCTCTCCACGCTGCACACCAACGACGCGCCGTCGGCGATCTCGCGCCTGACCGAGATGGGCATCGAGCCGTTCCTGTCCGCCTCCGCACTCGACTGCATCGTGGCCCAGCGACTGGTCCGGACGCTGTGCGGCCACTGCCGCCGGCAGATCACCGTGAGCACCTCCGCGCTCGAGGCGGCCGGCCTCCCCGCCGAGCGCGATGTGCAGGCCTATGAGCCGGTGGGCTGCAGCCGCTGCAACAACAGCGGCTACAAGGGCCGGCGCGGGGTGTACGAGGTCATGAAGGTCTCGGAGGAGATCCGCCTGTTGACCGTCGAGCGGGCGTCCGCCGACGCGATCCGCGCCGTGGCCGTGCGCGAGGGCATGCGCCAGCTGCGCGACGACGCCTTCGACCGGGTGCGCCAAGGCGTCACCTCCATGGCCGAGATGGCAAGGGTCACGTGATGGCGCTCGCGCGCCGATAGGGGAGATGATGGAGATCGACTTCGCCGACATCCTGCTGGAGGTCCTGGAGACGGGGGCCTCGGACCTGCACCTGACCGCGGGCTCGCCGCCCATGCTGCGCAAGCGCGGCCAGCTCCACCCCATCGATGCGCCGGTGCTGGGTCCCCAGGAGGTGCGCGAGATCGTCTATTCGATCCTCTCCAACGCCCAGCGCCAGAAGCTGGAGACCGACTGGCAGATCGACCTCGCCTACTCGATTCCCGGTAAGGCACGCTTCCGGGTAAACGCCTACTTCCAGCGCGCCTCGATCGGGGCGGCCTTTCGCCTGATTCCCCAGGAGATGCCGGCGCTCGACGACCTGGGGCTGCCGCCGATCCTGCGCGACTTCACCAAGAAGCCGCGCGGCCTCGTGCTGGTCACCGGTCCCACGGGCTCGGGCAAGTCCACCACGCTCGCGGCCATGATCGACGTGATCAACCGAGAGCGCAGCGAGCACATCATGACCGTCGAGGACCCGATCGAGTTCCTGCACCGGCACAAGAAGTGCATCGTCAACCAGCGCGAGGTCGGGGCCGACGCCCAGAGCTTCGCGATGGCCCTGAAGGCAGCGCTGCGCCAGGACCCCGACGTGATCCTCGTGGGCGAGATGCGGGACCTGGAGACGATCTCCACCGCTCTCACCGCCGCGGAGACGGGCCACCTGGTCTTCGCCACCCTGCACACCCAGGACACCGCCCAGACCGTGGACCGCGTGGTCGACGTCTTTCCCCCGGCCCAGCAGCACCAGGTGCGGATGCAGCTGTCGATCGCCCTGCAGGGGATCGTGACCCAGCAGCTTCTGCCCTCCGCCGACGGCCAGGGCCGCATTTGCGCCGCCGAGGTGCTGGTGCCCACGCCCGCGGTGCGCAACCTGGTCCGCGAGGGCAAGACCCACCAGATCTACTCCACCCTGCAGACCGGTGGAAGCCACGGCATGCAGACGATGGATGCCGCGCTGGCCGACCTGGTGCGCCGGCACAAGATCAGCCGTGAGCTGGCCGAGAGCCGCTCCGGCGCTCCCGAGGAGCTGCGGCGCCTGATGGGCACCGTGCGGGTGGCCTGACATGGCCAACTTCGCCTTCAAGGCGCTTGACCTCGCGGGGGTTCCCACACACGGGGAGATCGAGGCGGGGGACAAGCAGGCCGTCTCCACCCAGCTGCGCTCCAAGGGCCTGATCGTCCTCGACATCGAGGAGCTCAAGGCCGCCAGCGCCGGGGACATCCTGGCCAACTTCAAGCGGGTCAAGTCCGCTGACCTGACGATCGCGACCCGGCAGCTCTCGGTGATGATCTCGTCGGGGATGTCGCTGCTGCGCGCGCTGTACGTGCTCGAGGAGCAGACCGAGAACGACATGCTCAAGGAGGCCTTCGTCGAGGTCCGCAAGGATGTGGAGGCGGGCATCGCCCTGTCCGAGGCGCTCGGCCGCCACCCCAAGATCTTCAACGACCTCTACGTGGCCATGGTGGCGGCGGGGGAGACCGGCGGCATCCTGGAGCAGACCCTGGTGCGCGTCTCCGACCAGCTGGAGGCCGACGACGCGCTGCGCCGCCAGGTGCGCGCGGCGATGATCTATCCGTCGGTGATCGGGAGCTTCGCGCTGATCGTGCTGTTCGCGCTCGTCGCCTTCCTGGTGCCCGTCTTCGAAGGCGTGTTCAAGGACTTCGGCGGCGACCTCCCGATGATCACCAAGCTCACCGTCGCGATGTCGCACTTCGTGACCGGCAGGTGGTACCTGATGATCGCGGGGACCGCCCTCGCGGTGTACGGCTTCAGGCGCTGGAAGGCCACCGAACGCGGTCGAGTGCAGTGGGACACCTTCAAGCTGAGGATCCCGATGAAGATCGGGAGCATCGTGCAGAAGGTGGCGCTGGCCCGCTTCTCGCGCACGTTCTCCGCTCTGATCGCGGCCGGCGTGCCCATGCTGGAGGCGATCGACATCACCGGCCGGACGTCGGGCAACCGCGTCATCGAGATGGCGATGGAGGACATGAAGGAGTCGGTCAAGGGCGGAGGCACGATCACCGCGCCGATGCGCAGGGCGCCCGCCGCCTTCCCGGTGATGGTCGCCCAGATGGTCGGCGTAGGCGAGGAGACCGGCGCGATCGAGACGATGCTCTCCAAGATCGCCGACTTCTACGAAGACCAGGTGGCGGCCGCCGTCAAGGCGCTCACGTCGATCCTCGAGCCGATCATGATCATCGTGGTGGGCGGCATCGTCGGCTTCATCGTGATCGCCATGTACCTGCCGATGTTCAAGGTCTACGACCAGATCAAGTAGCGCCGACCGGTCGGGATCTGGGGCCGAGGAGACTGCGACAAGCTTGCTCGTCGAAGCTTCGCAAGGATAGATCTACAAACTTGCAAAGCGCTCCCGACTCCGCAAGGAGAGCGAGCGAGCACCCCCCCGACGTAGTCCGAGTCTCCGTGCGCCGCCTGGAACCCCCATGCCTCAGGACGATGGCGCTGAGGTGGCGGATCGCCTTCGCCCCCGTGGTGTACGTTGCGTATGCT
>JBBJOH010000129.1:0-4607 GCA_037720995.1 Thermoleophilaceae bacterium | reverse complement strand
AGACCGAACCGGCATCCCTGCCGGTTCGGTAAACGGCACGGCACCCCTCGGCGTTCGCCACGCCGGCCTCTAGGATCGCCGGTCCGATGTCACTGCCCCTGGCCCCTCCGATCAAGCCCCAGCTGGCCAAGTCGGCCCGAGAGCTGCCCGAGGGCGACGGCTGGCGCTACGAGCCCAAGTGGGACGGCTTCCGCACGATCGCCTTCAAGGACGGCGACGAGGTGCACCTGCAGAGCCGCGGGGGCAAGCCGATGAACCGCTACTTCCCCGAGGTGGTGGAGCAGATCAAGGAGGTCGGCGAGGACCGTGTGGTCCTCGATGGCGAGATGGTGATCGAGGTCGACGACGTGCAGGAGTTCGACCTGCTCTCCCAGCGCATCCATCCGGCCAAGTCGCGGGTGGAGAAGCTGGCCGCCGAGAACCCGGCCCGCTACGTCGCCTTCGACCTGCTGGCGGTCGGGGACGAGACCCTGCTGGAGCTGCCCTACGACCAGCGCCGTAAGCGGCTGGCGAGGTTGAGGCTGGAACCGGTGGACGTCTCCCCGAGCGTCTCGGCCAGCGACGACGCGGGACAGTGGCTGACCGGCACGTCGGAGGGCGTGGTGGCCAAGGAGGGCTCGTCGCGCTATCTGCCCGGCGAGCGTAAGGGCATGGTCAAGGTCAAGCGCCTCCGGACCGCCGACGTCGTGGTGGTCGCCTTCAGGATGGGGAAGGAGGAGAACACCGTCGGCTCGCTGATCCTGGGCCTCTACGGCGACGACGGTGAGCTGCGCGTCGTCGGCCACACCTCCGGCTTCAAGGCCAAGGAGAAGCGCGAGCTGCTGGAGCTCCTCGAGCCCTACCGCACCCACGAGCGCGGCTCGGGCGAGGCTTCACGCTGGAAGCCCGAGGAAGAGCTGATGTGGGAAGGGCTGCGCCCCGAGCTGGTGTGCGAGATAGCCTTCGACCACATCACCGGCGACCGCATCCGCCACGGCACCAAGCTGCTGCGCTGGCGCGAGGACAAGGGCCCGCGCGAGTGCACGATGGAACAGCTGCGGGGGTAGCCATGACCGTGTCGCTGATGGCCGAGGTGCTGCTGCTGGCGATCGAACCCGGGCAGGGCGGACTGCTTGTCAAGCCGCGGAAGCTGCGCCCCGCGCTACGGGCCGCCACCGATGTCGAGGGAGGCCGGCGCGGAGGCCGCGGGGCCCTCCGCGAGGCCAGGCGCGAGCTCACGGATGCCGGGCTGATCGAGCGGGGACCGCGGCGCCGCGTGCGCCTGGCCGATCGCACCGCGGCCGTCAGGCGCTTCAACACCCTTCAGCGCGCGGCGGCCACCGGCGACTTCGCCGACGAGCGCGACCAGCGGCTATTCGTGCTGCTGGCCGGCTGCGGTGTCCTGGCGCGGCGGTTCAACCGCGACGAGCGCCGCCTGGCCCGCCGACGCCTGGGGTCGCTGATCCCCGCACCGAATGCCTCGGCGGGCAACATGCACTCCCAGACGATGACGGGCATGGCGCTGCTGGTGGCCGCGGGTTTCGGCCACTTCGACGCCGGTGGCGGAGGCGGATTCGGTGACGGAGGTGACGGCGGCGGGGGCGGCGGCTTCGACGGATCAGGCGGCGGGGGGGACGGCGGCGGGCAGTAGCGCCATATCCTCCGTGCCATGCCCAAGACCGACGCCAGGACCATCGAGGCGGGTGGTCGCGAGGTGCGCGTGTCCAGTCCCGACCGCGTGATCTTCCCGGCGACCGGGCGCACTGCCGAGGTCACCAAGCTCGAGATCGTGGAGTACTACCTCGCCGTGGCAGACGGCATCATGCGCGCCCTGCGCGAGCGGCCCACCACGCTGGAGCGTTGGCCCAAGGGCGTCCACGAGGGCATGACCCTGTCGACGCGCGAGGGCCACAAGGGGGAGGCCTTCTATCAGAAGCGCGTCCCCAAGGGTGCACCCGAGTACCTCGAGACGGCGCGCATCGAGTTCCCATCTGGGCGCCACGCGGACGAGATCTGCCCGACCGAGATCGCGGTCGTCGCCTGGTGCGGGCACATGGGCACCCTGACCTTCCATCCGTGGCCCGTGCGCCGCGCGGACGTCGACCATCCCGACGAGCTGCGGATCGATCTGGACCCACAAGCGGGCACGGACTTCGCCGACGCCCAGCGGGTCGCCGCCGAGGCGCGCACGCTGCTGGGGGAGCTCGGCTACAAGGGCTTCCCAAAGACCTCCGGGGGCCGCGGCATCCACATCTACGTGCGCGTCCAGCCGCGCTGGACCTTCACCGACGTACGTCATGCGGCGATCGCCTTCGGGCGTGAGCTCGCGCGGCGCATGCCTGACCATGTGACGACGAAGTGGTGGAAGGAGGAGCGTGGAGAGAAGGTGTTCGTGGACTACAACCAGAACGCCCGCGACCGCACGATCGCCTCTCCCTACAGCATCCGGGCGAAGCCGGGAGCGCCGGTGTCAGCTCCGCTGACCTGGGACGAGGTGCCCCAGGTCGTGCCGGAGGACTTCACGGTCGCGACGGTGCCGGCACGCTTCGCCGAGGTCGGCGACCGGTTCGCCGAGATCGACGCCGTGGCCCACTCGCTGCAGCCGCTGCTCGACATGTACGAGCGTGACGAGGAGGGTGACATGCCCTACCCACCCGACTATCCGAAGATGGCCGGCGAGCCCAAGCGCGTCCAGCCCTCTCGCGATCGTGACCGGAAGCGCGACTAGTAGCTCAACCAGGCGACCTGAACACCTTCATGGAGATCGAAGTCCTGCAAGCCGACGTGACCAAGCTGGAGGTGGACGCGATCGCCAACGCGGCGAACACCGAGCTGGCGCACGGCGGCGGCGTGGCCGCTGCGATCGCCCGCGCCGGCGGTCCCACGGTCCAGCGCGAGTCCGACGAGCGCTCCCCCATCGGCCTGGGGGAGGTGGCTGAGACCGGCGCGGGCGACATGCCCTCGCGCTGGGTGATCCACGCGGCGACGATGGAGCTGGGAGGACCGACGTCGGCCGACATCATCGCGCGCGCCACCCGCGCGACGTTGGCGAAGGCCGAGGAGCTCGGCGCCCGCTCGCTCGCGCTCGTGGCCTTCGGGACCGGGGTGGGCGGCTTCCCGCTGGACCAGGCCGCGGAGCTGATGGTGGGCGCAGTGCGCAAGCACCACGGGTCCTCCTTGCAGCGGGTGGTCTTCGCCGTTCACGGAGCAGACGCCGAGCGGGCCTTCACCGCCGCGCTTCGCGGATGAACCTGCCCGCCCTGGTCGCGCCGGACTCCTTCAAGGGCACCTTCGGCGCCGCCGAGGTGGCCCGCGCCATCGCCCGGGGCCTGCGCTCGGGCGACGGGCTCGAGGCGGTCGAGCTCCCCGTGGCCGACGGCGGCGAGGGAACGATGGACGTGCTTCTTGCCGCCCTGGATGGAGAGGTGCTCACGGCCACGGTGTCCGGTCCGCTGGGCGACCCTGTGGAGGCCTCGTTCGCGTTGCTGGCCGACGGCGCCGCTGTGGTGGAGTGCGCCCGGGCCAGCGGGCTGGGTCTCGTGCCCGAGGACCGGCGCGACCCGATCGCGGCCTCCACGCGCGGCACCGGGGAGCTGATCGCCGCGGCATGCGACGCGGGGGCCCAGTCGATCGTGGTGGCAGTGGGTGGCTCGGCCACAACCGACGGCGGCGCGGGCGCCGTGAGCGCGCTGGGCGACGCCGGCCTGCGCCCGCGGATCGAGGTGGTCTGCGACGTGCGCACGCCGTTCGAGGACGCGCCCCGGGTGTTCGCCCCCCAGAAGGGCGCCACGCCCGACCAGGTCGGCGAGCTGGAGGAGCGCCTGCGCCACCTGGCCGAGCAGGCCCCCAAGGACCCGCGGGGCGAGCCGATGACCGGAGCGGCCGGAGGGCTGGCGGGCGGCCTATGGGCGCACCTGGGGGCCAAGCTCGTTCCCGGCGCCGCCTACGTGCTCGACCGGATCGGCTTCGACGAGCTCATGCGCGCGTCAGCGTTCGTGGTGACCGGGGAAGGCCGCCTGGACCGCCAGACCCTCCAGGGCAAGCTGGTGGGCGAGGTGGCCACCCGGTCGCGCCAGGCCGGGGTGCGCTCCTACGCCGTGGCCGGCGCCAGCGACCTCGACCTCTTCGAGGCCCGCATCCTCGACCTCGACCGGGTGATCGAGGCGAGCACGCTGGAGGAGATCGAGGCGGCGGGCGCCGAGCTGGCCGCGCTGGTGCGGTGAGCATCTGCACGCTGGAGCGCTCTCATCATGACGTTATGATGCGGATGTGCCAAAGGTTCGAACCACACTCACGATCGACGACTCCGTACTCAAGGCCGTGAAGATTCGTGCCGCCCGCTCAGGACGCGTCGACAGCGAGGTGATCGAGGAGTCGCTCCGGCGCGATCTGGGATTCGGCTTCCTCGAACGTATGTGGGAGCAGAACGGCCTCGCCGAAGACCAGGCGACCACGCTGGCCCTGGAGGCACAGCACGCCACACGGCGCCCCCGGCGCTGAGGCGTGCGGGCCGTCCTCGACCCAAACGTCGTCATCTCCGGTCTCCTGTCCGCCCAGGGATCCCCCGCGCGGGTTCTGCTCGCGTGGCAGGAGGGCGCGTTCGAGCTGGTTGCGTCTCCTCTGTTGCT
>JBBJOH010000128.1:0-4626 GCA_037720995.1 Thermoleophilaceae bacterium | reverse complement strand
CGGTCGGGATCGTTGCGCGAAGGGCCTTCCACGAGCACCTCCATCCTCCGCCCCACGAACCGCTGGGAGCGCTCCGCGGCCCGGCGCTGGACGACCTCCACCAGGCGCTGCATCCGCTCGCGCTTCACCTCGTGCGCGACGGGGTCGGCCAGCTCGGCCGCGGTGGTCTCGCGGCGCGGGGAGAAGACGAACGTGAAGGCCGAGTCGTAGGCCACCTGCTCGGCCACCTCCAGCGTCTCGCAGAACTCGGCCTCGGTCTCGCCGGGAAAGCCCACGATGATGTCGGTGGTCAGGGCCACATCGGGCAGCACGTCGCGGATCATCGCCACCCGGTCCATGTACCGCCCCCGGTCGTAGGTGCGGCGCATGGCCTTCAGGACGCGGCTCGATCCGGCCTGCAGGGGGAGGTGGATGTGCTCGCACACCGACTCGAGCTCGGCGTGGGCGCGGACCACGTCCTCGCGCATGTCCTTGGGGTGCGGGCTCGTGTAACGAATGCGGTCGATCCCCTCGACGGCGTCGACCATCGCCAGCAGCTCGGCGAAGGAGGCCTTCTCCGAGCCCTTGGGGAGGTCACGGCCGTAGGAGTTCACGTTCTGACCCAGCAGCGTGACCTCGCGCACGCCGTCGGCGGCCAGCCGCCGCGCCTCGGCCACCAGCTCGGCGGCCGGTCGCGAGACCTCACGACCCCGGGTGGAGGGCACGATGCAGTAGGCGCACTTGCAGTTGCAGCCCACCGAGATCTGGATCCACGCCTGGAAGTCCCGGGCCCGGCGCATGGGCAGGTGACCGGTAAAGCCCTCGAACTCGAAGTAGCCCTGGGCGGTGAGCGAGTCGCTGGTCAAGAACTCGGCGAGGCGATGGACCTGACCGGGCCCAAAGGCCACGTCCACGAACGGGAACTGCTCGAACACCCGCTCCTTCATCGACTGCGACCAGCAGCCGCCCACGCCGATCACCTTGTCGGGATCCTCGCTCTTCAGCCGCTTGGCCTCGCCCAGGTGCCCGGCGAGCCGGTTGTCGGCCTTCTCGCGGATCGAGCAGGTGTTGAACAGGATCAGCTCGGCCTGGTCGCGGCTGTCCGCCTCGCCGTATCCAAGCGACTCGAGCATGCCCTTCATCCGCTCCGAGTCGTGCTCGTTCATCTGGCAGCCGAACGTGGTCAGGTGGTAGGCCTTGGACGGGCTCGCCATCGGCCCGAGGATAGTGGCCCCTCGGCCGCGGGCGTCGTCGCCGAGGGCGGCCGGCGGGCTGAGAAGCCGGCACGGTCCTCTACCGTTCCCGATCCGCCGCGCAGCCGTCCGAGCACGGCTGCGGTGACAGCCCATGGGTGTCCTCCACCGATTCGCCCTTCCGATCGCCCTCGCGGGCCTCGTCCTGCTCGGCATCGCCGGCGGCCTCTGGCTGCGCGCGCGAGATCCGGCGCAACCACCGTCCGGCCGTGGCGTCGCGTCGCCGGCGCTACCGGCCACCACTCCCGAGCGGCCCCGGCCCGCGCCCGCCGCCCCCGTACAGCGGGTGCGTGGCACCAGGCTCGCCGCGCTGGGCCGCGACGGACCGCTCGTAGGCATGGCCGACAACCGCCCGGAGACGCTCACCGATTCGCGCTTTCGGGCCACGGGCATCAAACGGGTCCGGGTGGCGGTGCCCTATGACGACGTGGCCCTCGGCGGCGTGCGACTGGCCGTGCAGGATGCCTGGTTCGACACCGCGAGGGTCGAGGGCGTCGAGCCGGTGGTCAGCTTCTTCCGGTCCACGCGCGGCAAGGAGATCCTGCCCACCCCGGAGGACTTCCGCCGTGCCTTTAGGTTGTTCCGCGCCCGCTATCCGTGGGTAAGGCTGTTCTCCACCTGGAACGAGGCCAACTTCACGGCTCAGCCCACCGCTCGCGACCCGAAGCGCACGGCCGCCTTCTACCGGATCGCCCGCGAGGAGTGCTCGGGCGCACGCTGCTTCGTGCTGGCCTGCGACTTCCGCCCCGACGGGACCAGGCGGTCGGACCGTTGGCTGACCGCCTTCAAGCGGGCCATCGGACCCGGCCCCCACACCTGGGGACTGTCCTCCTACGTGGACGTGAACCGCCGCTCGACGAGCCTCACCCGCGATTTCTTGCGCCGGACCACCGGCTCGGTATGGGTGGACGAAGTGGGCGCGATCCACTTCTTCGGCCGGGGGCTACCTCCTAACATCGATCGCCAGACCCGTGTGATGGCCTTCCTCATGAGCCGCTACCCCCGCCTGTCGCGCCGCATCGAGCGCATCTACGTCTACCACTGGCGTGCGGCGCCCGGAGACGACCTCTTCGACTCCGCCCTGCTCGACGCCGGGGGCCGCCCGCGTCCCGCCTACTACGAGTTCCTGTCGGCGATCGGGCGACCGGTGCCCTAGCCGTGGACTTCCGGTTGCCCTGGATGGCTCTCGGGCTGGCGGTGCTGGCCACGACGTCGTGCGGGGGCGGCGACTCCCCGCGTCGTGTCGACCGCGGCTCGCGCGCCGTGGAGGACACCCGGCTGGTGGCGCTGGGGGCGGCGAGCCCCAAGATCGGCCTGGCCGACAACCGCCCAGAGACACTGTCCGACCGTCGGTTCGTCACCACCGCGATCAAGCGCGCGCGTGTGGTCGTGCCCTACGACGACGTGAGCTCGGGTGGCGCACGCCTCGCCGTGCAGGACGCATGGTTCAAAGCCGCCCGCGCCGCGGGGGTGGAGCCGCTCGTGAGCTTCTACCGCTCATATCGCGATCCTCGGGTCCTGCCCGGTCTCGCGCGCTACGCCCGTGGCGTGCGCGCGTTCCGGCGGCGCTATCCGTGGGTGCGCGCCTACTCGGTGTGGAGCGAGCCCAACTCCGGCGTCCAGCCCACGGTGGGCGACCCAAGGCGCACTGGCGCCTACTACGGCGAGCTGCGCCGCCAGTGTCGCCGGCGGTGCACGGTCCTCGCCGGTGACTACCGCCTCGACGCCGGCGCAGCCTCTCGTCGCTGGCTGGCGCGCTACCAGCGAGCGATCGGGCCGGGCCGTCACCTGTGGGGACTCTCGGCCTTCGAGGACGTGTCGCGCCGCTCCACGTCGCTCACCCGCGCCTTCCTGCGCCGCACCCGGGGGCCGGTGTGGGTCGATGAGGTTGGCGCGGTGCGCCCCGCGGGTCCGCGCGGCGGCGAGAGCCAGCGCCGCCAGATGGCGTTTCTGGTGGACAAGTACGCGCGCCTGTCGCCGCGGATCGAGCGGATCTACATCTACCACTGGCGGGCGGTGCCGGGCGAGCGCGCGTTCGACTCCGCGTTGCTGAACGTGGACGGCACGCCCCGGCCCGCCTACCGCGAGCTCAACCGGGGAATCGGCCGCCTCACCCCGTGACGCTCAGCGTGCGTAGTCGGTGGCCCGGCTCTCGCGGATCACCGTGACCTTGACCGCGCTGCTTGGCGATGCCGAGCAGCGCAATGAGCACGACTGAGGTCGAAAGTTCGGGAAGGAGTACGAGGGCTATGCCGAGCCGTGCCGGGGCTTCGCTGGGCCAAGGCTATAACCACTTCTCGGTGACGCCAGGGCCGCCGGAATGGGCAGGAGGACGCCGAACTCAATCCACCGACTGACCGGCTCGCACGCGAACGGCCTCGTAGGCCAACTCGGGCTCGTAGCCCTTGCGCACGAGCATCCGCCACGCCTTGTCGCGCTCGCGATCGCTCTGGGGCGGGGCGACCTTCTCCACGAGCAGCTCCAGGGCGGTCTGCAGCTCGCCCTCTCGGTCCTGACCGGCAGTTGTCGCCTCGATCAGCTCGGCGGAGATGCCGCGTCGATTCAGCTCGCGCGCGATGCGCTCGTTGCCCCAGCGCTCGATCAGGCGCTTGTCCTCGGCGAACAGGCGGGCAAAGCGGGCGTCGTCCACCGCTCCGGCTTCGGCGAGCTCTGCCAGCGCGTAGTCGATCGAGGCGGCCTCCACCTCCTTGCGCTCCAGAAAGCCACGCACCTCGGCCACGGTCCGCTCCCGTGTCGAGATGGCCCGATAGGCCAGCTCCACCGCCTTCTGGTCCTGGGGATCCACCCCCAGGGGCGACTCGAGCTTCGGAGAGCGCCGGCTCAAATGGAATCAGCCATGGTGGTCAGGCCGCCTGCTCCTCGCCTGTCCCATCGAAGGTGGGGATCACCTCACCGGTCTCGGGATCGACTCCCGCCGGCGGCTTGATCGGCTCCACCTCGGCGTCGCCGACGCCCAGGGCCGCGTAGATCTTGGCCTGGATCTCCACCAGCCGGTCCGGGTTCTCGCGCAGGAAGGCCTTGGCGTTGTTGCGCCCCTGGCCCAGGCGCTCGTTGCCGTAAGAGAAGAACGAGCCCGACTTGGTGACGATGTCGTGCTCGATCCCGAGATCGAGGATGCATCCCTCGGTGGAGATCCCCTGGCCATACTCGATGTCGAACTCGGCCTGGCGGAACGGGGCGGCCACCTTGTTCTTGACCACCTTCACCCGCACGCGGTTGCCGACCGCCTCGGTGCCCTCCTTGAGCGTCTCGATGCGGCGGATGTCCAGGCGCTGGGAGGAGTAGAACTTCAGCGCGCGACCGCCGGGTTGCGTCTCCGGGCTACCAAACATTACGCCCACCTTCTCCCGGATCTGGTTGGTGAGCACGCACA
>JBBJOH010000127.1:0-4670 GCA_037720995.1 Thermoleophilaceae bacterium | reverse complement strand
GCACCCTGGCCGCCGTACAGGGACGCCAGGTGCTCGGCGATCACCACCGAGCGGTGGCGGCCGCCCGTGCAGCCGATCCCGACCGTCAGGTGGGCCTTTCCCTCCCGCTCGTACTGGGGAAGCAGGTAGCCGAGCAGCGGCGTGAGGTGGTCGTAGAACTCGCCGATGCCCTCGGATGACTCGACGTACCGGCGGACCGCCTCGTCGAGCCCGGTGAGCGGCCGCAGGTCGTCCTCATAGTGGGGGTTGGGGAGAAAGCGGACGTCGAAGAGCAGGTCGGCGTCGCGCGGGGCGCCGTGCTTGAAGCCGTAGGTCAGAAAGGTGACCGCCAGCTTGCCCACGCTGCCACGGGGCAGCATCTTGTCGGCCACCACCTTGCGCAGGCGGGCGGCACTGAAGTCGGAGGTGTCGATCGATACGTCGGCCCGGGCCCCCAAGGGCTGGAGCAGTGCTCGCTCGGCGTCGATCGCCCTGATGACGGCCCCGCCGGCGGGGTCGCCCTCCACGACGGCGTCGCCCGACAGCGGATGGCGCCGGCGGGTCTCCTTGTAGCGGTTCACCAGCACGTCCTCCGAGGCGCCCAGGAACAGCAGCCGGTGCGGTACGCCGCGCGCCACGAGCTCGTCGAGCACCTTGACCAGGCCGTCGAAGAAGTCCCCCCCGCGCACATCGCACACCACCGCCGCGTGCTGGACCTGAGATCCCTCGTGCTCGAACAGCTCGGCCAGCTGTCCGAGCATCTCCGGCGGCAGATTGTCCACGCAGAAGTACCCGGCGTCCTCGAAGCAGGCCATCGCCTGCGACTTCCCCGCCCCCGAGAAGCCCGTGATCACCACGAAGTCCCGCATCAGTCCACCCTATGGAGGTGCTGGTGCATTTCGCGCGCCACCTTGCCGGGCACACCGGGCACCCCTTCGAGCTCCTCGCGGCTGGCGGCCAGGATTCGCTCGGGGGCTCCGAAGTGCGCGAGGATCGCCCGCTTGCGGGTGGGTCCGATGCCCGGCAGGTCGTCCAGGAACGAGCGCGTCATCGCCTTGTCGCGGCGGCCGCGATGGAACTCGACGGCGAACCGGTGCGCCTCGTCGCGAATCCGCTGGAGCAGCTGCAGGGGCGCCGAGTCCCGGCTCATCACCAGCGGCGCGCGCCGGCCGGGGACGAACACCTCCTCGATCCGCTTGGCCAGGCTGACCACCGTCGTGCCCAGCTCGGTCAACTGGGCCAGCTCCTTCAGCCCGGCCGAGAGCTGTCCCCTGCCGCCGTCGATCACGATCAGCGCGGGCGGCGAGCCGAAGCTGGCGTCGTAGGACTTCTCGTGAGGGGAGAGCTCCTGCTGGGCCCGGTACTGGGCCACCCGCCGTGAGAGGACCTCGGCCATCGCCGCGAAGTCGTCCTGCACGGCTCCCCTGATCCCGAAGCGGCGGTAGTCGGACTTCTTCGGCCCACCGCCTTCGAAGACCACCATCGAGGCGACCGTGTGGGTCTCGCCCAGGTTGGAGATGTCGAAGCACTCGATCCGCATCGGCAGCTGGGTCATGTGGAGCTCCTCCTGCAGGCCCTCCAGCGCCTCGACCCGGCGGGTACGGCTGCGCTCTGACTTGAGCCGATCCTGGTCCAGGGCAAGCCGCGCGTTTCGCTGGGCCAGCTCGAATATCCGCCGCTTGTCCCCTCGCTCGGCCGGGCGGATCTGGACCGGCCCGCCGCGGCGCTCGGCCAGGGCCACCTCCATCGCCGCGCTGCCCTCGAGCCCCCGGGGGACCACGATCCGCGGCGGGATGGACATGGCGCTGGCGTAGTACTGGAGCAGGAACTCCTCGAGCACCTCGGGCTCGTCGCGCAGGGCCTCGTTCTCGAGGTAGAAGCTCTGGCGGTCGGCCAGGACGCCGTCGCGAACCTGGAAGACCTGCGCGTTGGCGGCGTTGTCCTCGGCCGCCACGGCAACCGCATCCAGGGTACCCACCGACTCGTTGGTCACGCGCTGGCGCTCCAGCAGGGAGCGCACGGCCTTGAGCTTGTTGCGCAGCTGCGCGGCGGCCTCGAACTCCTGGTCGGCCGCCGCGGTCCTCATGCCCTCCTCCAGCTCCTTCTCTATCTGGCGGTAGCGCCCCGACAGGAACGCGATGATCGTCTCGATGTTCTCCCGGTACTCCTCACGGGACACGTAGCCCACGCAGGGTGCCTGACAGCGCTTGATGTAGTAGTCCAGGCAGGGGCTGCCCGAGAGGCGGCCGGGCTCCTTGCCCTCGCAGGTTCGGTACTGGAACACCTTGCCGAGCAGCTCAAGGGTCTCGCGAACGCGCTTGGCGCTGGAGAAGGGGCCGAAGTAGACCCGCTTTGAGCGGTGCCTCTCGCGGGTGAAGAAGACCCGCGGGTACTCCTCCTCCATCGAGACGCCGATGTAGGGGTAGGACTTGTCGTCGCGCAGCCGGACGTTGAAGCGCGGGCGATGGCGCTTGATGAAGCTCTGCTCGGCCAGCAGCGCCTCGGCCTCGGTCTCGGTCACCACAAAGTCGAACTCGACCACCGCGGCGGTCATCTCCATCGCGCCCCGGTTGCCTGCCTTGGAGAAATGGCCGCCCACGCGCTTGCGGATCGAAGTCGCCTTCCCGACGTAGATCACCTTGCCGCAGTCGTCCTTGAACAGGTAGACGCCCGGCGCGTCGGGAAGCTCCAGGCGTGCCTGGCGCACTCGCTCGGAGCGGGTGTGCGGCTCGGTTCTCTCCGTGGCGCCCAAGAGCACCCACGAGGTTAGGCGTGGCCCTGGGCTGATGGTCCAGCGGACGGTTGTTCGGTCAAGGCCCGGCCGCGGGGTGCCGATCCGAGCGCCATGGCCCCATCCGGCACATCGCGAGCCCGCCTCGGCAAGAAGGCGCTGGGAAACCTCAAGGCCCTGTGATCGCGCCGCGTCGCCTCCGGTGGAGACAGTGGCTGGTGGCGTGCGCTGATCCCGGCGCTGGCCGTGGTCGCCGTGCTCTTCGCCGCACTGAACGCGCGCTCGGCCAGCGAGGAGGCCACCCGGGCCGTCGACGACGCCGCCGCCGCCCAGGAGATGGCCGCCGGCGTGGACCGGATGGCGACCCTGGGACGATCCGCTCTGAGCTCCGATGACCGGCGCCAAAACGGCGAGCTTGCCGCCATCCGTCGCCGCACCCTGACCCTGGCGGGGACCCTCGGACGAAGCGACGAGGACGGGGGCGCGGCCCTGGGCCTCAGCGACCAGGCCGAGGCGACCGACCGCGCGCTGGCCGCCGCGCTGGGCGCCAAGCCGGCACGGGCGACCGTGCGCCGCCGCGCCGGCGCCAACCTGACCTCTCTCCAGTCCGCGGCACGCTCGCTCAGCGACCGCCTGGTCGCAGACAGCGCGCAGGCCGACGATCGCGCGGCGCGCCGCCTGACCTGGACGCTCCTGGGCGCGCTGGTGCTCGTGACGCTGCTGCTCGGAAGCTTCTGGTCCCGGCGCAACGCCGCCGACGCGCTGCGGCGCGAGCGACGCTTCCACGCGCTGTTGCGCAACTCGTCCGACCTGGTGCTGGTCGTCGACCCCCGCACCCTGGCGATCCGCTACTCGACCCCCGCCATCGAGCGGATGCTCGGCTACGAGCCCGACGCGATAGCCGGGTCGACCCTCTCCGACCTCGCCCACCCCGAGGACAGCGACGTGCTGTCGGACGCCGTGCGGTCCGTCGGCGAGAGCGAGGACGGACACGAGACGGGGCGCTGGCGCGCCCTGCACCACGCCGGTGGATGGGTGGACGTGGAGTCGAGCTGGCTCGACCTCCGCGACGACCCGTCCGTGCAGGGGCTGGTGGTCACCGTGCGCGACGTGGGCGAGCGGACCAACCTCGAGGACCAGCTGCGCCACCAGGCCTTCCACGACCCTCTCACCGCACTGCCCAACCGCTCCCTGTTCGAGGATCGGGTGCGCCATGCGGTCGCGCGCACCAGACGTCACGGCAGGGGCATGGCCGTCCTGTTCGTGGACCTGGACGACTTCAAGACCGTCAACGACTCGCTCGGCCACGCGGCCGGGGACGATCTGCTGCGCCACGTCGCGGAGCGACTCGACGATTGCGTGCGCAGCTCGGACACGGTGGCCCGCCTGGGCGGCGACGAGTTCGCGGTGCTGGTGGAGGAGCCCGATAACCCCGACGAGGCCGAGGACATCGCCGTCCGCGTGCACGCGGGCCTGGAGAGCCCCTTCGACATCCAGGGCCACGAGCTGTTCGTGCACGCCAGCGTGGGGATCGCCCTGGCCGAGTCCGGGTCGACCAGCGAGGAGCTCATGCGCAATGCCGACACGGCCATGTACGCGGCCAAGGCGAGCGGCAAGGGGCGCTCGGAGATGTTCCAGGCCACGATGCACATGGAAGTCCGCCGCCGTCTGCAGCTCAGCGGCGACCTGCGCCGGGCCCTCGACAACGGCGAGCTGTTCGTGCAGTACCAGCCCCTGGTGGACCTGACCAGCGGCCGCGTGCTGGGCGCCGAGGCGCTGGCTCGCTGGCGGCACCCAAAGCTCGGCGAGGTTCCCCCCGGGGACTTCATTCCCGTGGCCGAGGAGACCGGCCTGATCAGTCCCCTGGGCGGTTGGGTCCTGACCGAGGCCTGCGCTCAGGCGCGAGCGTGGCAGGACGAGACCGGCGGCGAGCCGATCTATGTGAGCGTGAACGTCTCGC
>JBBJOH010000126.1:0-4675 GCA_037720995.1 Thermoleophilaceae bacterium | reverse complement strand
CCGACCAGCACGTTCCAGCCCGACTGCACCGTCTCCACCCACTCGGTGGTCTCGCGCAGGGTCACGCACGGCACGCCCAGCAGGTAGGCCTCCTTCTGCACGCCGCCCGAGTCGGTGAGCACGGCGCGGGCGTCCATCGCCAGCCGCATGAAGTCCAGGTAGCCCAGCGGCGGCAGGAGGTCCACGTGCGGAGCACGTCGCAGGCGCTCGTCCAGGCCGAAGGCCGCGAGCCGCGCGGCGGTGCGGGGATGCAGCGGGAGGACGCAGCGCTGCGGGAGGCCCTCGAGCAGCTCGATCAGCCGCTCCAGGCACTGGGGATCGTCGACGTTGCCGGCCCGGTGGGCGGTGGCCAGCAGGTAGCCGCCGGGCTTCAGGCCATGGTCCTCCAGCGCCGTGGAGCGCTCCCGGGCGATCGGGCCGAAGGCAAGCGAGACGTCGGCCAT
This sequence comes from Thermoleophilaceae bacterium, assembly GCA_037720995.1. Lineage (GTDB taxonomy): Bacteria > Actinomycetota > Thermoleophilia > Solirubrobacterales > Thermoleophilaceae > JAAYBF01. The sequence continues at coordinate 4,232 of JBBJOH010000126.1, read as the reverse complement.
CACGTCGCCCACGAGGTGCGCCTCGCCGGCCGCGCGCTCGCGCGCGAGGTTGTCCACCGCCGTCTGGGTGGAGCAGAGCAGGAGGTCGCCGGCGTGGTCGGTGAGCACCCGGTTCAGCTCCTCGGGCATGGCCCGGTCGAACGAGCGCATGCCCGCCTCGACGTGGGCCACCGGCACGTGGGCCTGGGCGGCGGCCAGGGCGGCGGCCAGCGTCGAGTTGGTGTCTCCGTACACCAGCGCCAGGTCGGGCCGCTCCTCGCCGATGACGCCTTCCAGCAGACCCAGGATGCGGGCCGTCTGCTCCGTGTTGGTTCCCCCGCCGGCATCGAGCTGGCGATCGGGGGCGGGCACGTCCAGCTCCTCGAAGAAGACCCGCGACAGCTCGTCGTCGTAGTGCTGGCCGGTGTGCACGAGCACCTCGTCGTGGCGCCGGCGCAGCAGGCGAGACACTGCCGCGGCCTTCACGAACTGCGGCCGATTGCCGATGACGGTCAAGATACGCATGGTGGGTACGGTGAAGAAGCTATTGGGCGGCGCCGTCGGGGCGCTGGCGCTGGGCCGCGAGGCGGCCGGGCACGCGGCGTGGTGGCTGCGCTATCAGATGGACGGCACGGCACGGGAGGATGCCCGTACGACCGATCCGGCCCTGCCGGATGAGGATGCCCTTTGACTTGACCGGCCTCTATCGCCCAGCCAGCAGGTCCTCGACGTGGGCCCGGAACACGGCCGCCGCGTGGCGCGTGACCTCGCCCACCTCTCCGAGCTCGGTGTCCTCGATCGCCGAGACCGAATGCACCTCCCGGGTGGTGGAGGCGAGGAAGGCCTCGGGCACCTCGAGCAGCTGCTCGCCCGTGATCACCCGCTCCTCGACCTCGAGCAGCTCGATCAGGTGGGCGCGCGTGATCGACGCCAGCACGTGCTCGGACAGCGGCGTGGTGCACAGCCCGCCGTCCGCGCCGACCCAGAACAGCGCCGAGGTCGGTGCCTCCAGCACCCGGCCGTGCGGTGTGACCAGCAGCGCCTCGTCGAAGCCGCGCTCTGCGGCGATCCGCGTGCACAGCATGTTGGCTGCATAGGAGAGCGACTTCACACCGTCCAGCACCCGCGTGGGTGCGTAGGTCACATACCCCAGGCGCAGTCGCTCCGGCGGCTGGGGCAGCGGCTCGGTGATCAGCAGCCGCCGGCCCCCACGGGTGAGCACCACCCGCAGGCAGCCGTCGAAGCCTTCGGGGTCGCGCTGGGCCAGCAGCTGTTCGGACTCGCGCTCGATCTCCCCGCGCGGAAAGGCTCCGTCCAGGCGCAGGTTGGCCGCCGAGGCCTCCATCCGGTCCAGGTGCTCGCCCAGCACGAAAGGCGTGCCCGCGTACACGCGCACGACCTCGAAGGCGCCGTCGCCGCGCAGGAAGCCCTCTTCGGTCACCGGCACCGTGGTCTCGTGCGCGGGCGCCACGCGGCCGTCGAGCATGGCTAGCTCATCGCTCATGCGCGCTTCATAGCAGCCGCACCCACGCTCGGCTGCGCCGTGGCTGGAGGCGCTCTCCCCTCAGAAGGGGAGCAGGCTCCTCACCCGGGTCTCGGCCAGGGCCAGGCGCGCCGCGGCGTGCCCGGGCACCCCGTGCACCGCGCCGCCGGGGAACGCGGCGGCGCTGCCCAGGTACAGGCCCGTCAGCGGAGTGCGGTAGGGCGCGAGCGAGGGCAGCGGGCGGAAGATGACCTGGTCAAGCGTGTAGCTGCCCCCGCCCACGTCGCCGCCGACCAGGTTGGCGTTGCGCGCCTGCAGGTCGGCCGGCCCGAGTACGTGGCGGGCGAGGATCAGGTCGCGGAAGCCGGGCGCGAAGCGCTCGACCTGGGCCTCCATCCGTTCGACGTGGCGGTCCCGCTCTCCCTCCCAGTCGGCGTCCGGAGGGCCGTGGGTGTAGGCCCAGGCGGTGTGCTTGCCGGCGGGCGCCCGCGAGGGGTCGGCCAGCGACTGCTGGCCCAGCAGCATGAAGGGCCGCTCGGGCAGGCCCGACGCGATCGACGTCGTCTCCAGCACCTCGTCCGCGGGGCCGCCGACGTGCACGGTGCCCGCCTCGCGCGCCGCCGCCGCGGTCCAGGGAATCGGTCCGTCGAGCGCCCAGTCGACCTTGAGCGTGGCCGGGCCGTGACGGAAGCGCCGCAGGGCGCCGGCGTACCGTGCCGGCAGGCCGTCACCGGCCAGCTCGGCCAGGGCGCCGGGCATCACGTCGGCGATCACCACCGGGGCCGACAGCCCTTCGCCGGTGGCCAGCCGGACACCGGCCACGCGGCCGCGCTCGGCGACGATGGCCCCCACGGGGGCCCCGGTTCGCAGCTCCCCGCCCAGCTCGCGCAGGTGGGAGACCAGCGCGTCGGTCAGCCGCCCCGCTCCGCCCTCGGGACTCGGCCAGCCCACGCCGTGACCCAGCAGGTTGAGGTAGGCCGCCGCGATCGCGCTGCCTCCCCCCACGGGCGGCACGTCGGAGTGCATCGCCGAGCCGTACAGCCACGCGCGGGTGCCGTCTCCCTCGAACAGCTCGTGGCCCAGCGCCTGGGCGGGCATCAGCAGCAGCCGGGTGAAGTCGAGCATCCGTCGCGGCCCCAGGCCGGCTGCCAGCCGGGCGGCTCCGCGGATGGGCGGAAAGCCGCCGAGCATCGTGCGTCGCAGCGCGTCGAAGCTGCGCACGAAAGGGGCCGCGAACTCGCGCCAGCACTCTCCGTCACCAGGATGGACCGCGTCGAGGCTGTCGGCGGTGCGGTCGAGATCGCGGTACAGGGCCGCCGCGCCGCCGTCGGGCAGCGGGTGCGCATAGCACGCCTCCGGCTCGATCCAGCGCAGGCCGTGGCGCTGGAGCGGCATGCGCCCAAAGACGGGCGACGCCGCGCCGGCCGGATAGACCGAGGAGAAGGTGTCGTGCCTAAAGCCCGGCAGGGTCAGCTCCTCGGTGGCCACCGCGCCCCCGGGATGCTCGGCCGCCTCGAGCACGAGCACGCTGCGTCCCGCGCCGGCGAGCGTGATCGCCGCCGCGAGGCCGTTGGGCCCCGAGCCGATCACCAGCGCGTCGCAGCTCATGCGGCGATCCGGAGGGCCAGCTGGTGGAGCATGCTCAGGCGCTCGTCGCCTCCCTGTCCCCAGAAGGCGTGCTGGGCATCGCGCCCCGCCCGCCGGTAGGCCTGATCCAGGTGCCAGGGCATCGGATCCCAGGTGCCGGCGGCCCGCACCCACGTGCGGTCGTCGTGGCGGTAGAGAATCAGGCGGTTGTTGCCCCGGCCCATGAAGTGGCCCTCGTGGGTGGTCAGGTCGAAGCCCACGATCGGCTCACCACCCTCGGGCACGGCGCGCGGCTCGTCGCTGCCGAAGCGGGCGAGCCCGTCCTCGAGCTCGGCGAAGTAGTCGCGCAGCGCCCCCGGGTCATCCGGGGTGACGAGCCGCGTGATGGTCACGTACCCGCGCTGGAAGACCGGGCGCCCGGCCGCGATGCCCGCCGCCACCTCGATCTCGAACGTCTGACCGGCCAGCGGCGAGTCCCGCAGCGGCGTGAAGCGCCCGATCTCCGTCGTGTAGTCCGGCCACGTCTCGGTTCGCGTGAGCGCGGAGATCGCCCCGTCGGGCGAGGGCATCTCGACCGGCGGGTAGGTGTGCCAGGTCTGCTCGCTGCCGTCGGCCACTCCGGGAGTCAGGGCGCCCACGCGGGCCAGCGACAGCCTGTCTGCCGGGTCATGTCGCTCCCGTTCCTCCGCCGTTCCGAACACCATGCCCCAGGCCCTGCGTGCATCGTCCTCGTAGGCGTCGGAGAACCAATCGCCGATCAGCCGCCCGGCGCCCTCGAGCAACTGCCCGCGCGAGAGGGTGCCGCGCGGCGAGCGGTCGCTCTCAAAGAAGCGATCGCGCCCGAAGCAGGCATGGAAGAGGGCCACGTCGGTGCCCCGCAGCCGGCGGCCGCCCTGGTGGCGCCAGAACGTGTTGAGCACCGCGAAGGCCAGGCGCAGGTCGTCCACCTTGCGCCGGTCGGCCGCACGGCGGTAGTAGGCGGCGTTCAGGAAGTCAGTGACCCACCCGGCGGCCGACGCACCGGCGATCGAAGAGCCCGACAGTCGCGCGAAGCGCACCTGCTCCCGGGTGATCGCGCGTCCGACCGCGAAACCTCCGACGGCACCGGCTGCGAACGCTCGCCCTCCGCTCACTTCGGACTCCGATCAGGTAGCCGGGCTGAGGCCGCCGGCCCCCTACCCGG
>JBBJOH010000125.1:0-4682 GCA_037720995.1 Thermoleophilaceae bacterium | reverse complement strand
AGAAGCGCGTGCCGACCGTGCTGGGAGGCGGATCGTGAGCCTCAACGCCCGCGACAAGAAGATCGTGATGTTGCTGGTTCCGATCGCCGTCTTGGCGGGCTTCTGGTTCCTGCTCCTTTCCCCCAAGCGAGCCGAGTCCGCCCGTCTGGGTGAGCAGCTGACGGCGGTCGAGCAGAAGCGCGACGCCGCAGTGGCCAAGGCGGGGCAGCTGGAGGGGGCCCGCAACACCTACGCCGAGGACTACGCGACGGTAGTCCGCCTGGGCAAGGCGGTGCCCACCAGCCTGGACATGCCCAGCCTGCTGGTTCAGTTGGAATCGGCGGCCAAGGGAACGGGGATCGACTTCGACGGCGTAAAGGCCGGCGCCCGCACCACCGACCCCGCCGCTGCCCCTGCTTCCGGCGGCGCGAGCGGCGCTCAGACCGGCCCGGGCAAGACCGCCGAGAACGCGAACAACGCGAAGGCCGGCGCCGACAAGAGCTCGGCCGCGGCAGGTGCTACGAGCGCCGGTGGGCCCTCGGCCTCGACTCCACCGGCCTCGGGCCCCTCAGCAGCGACCGCCCCCGGCCTGGACAGCGTTCCGATCGACTTCACCTTCACCGGCAGCTTCACCGGCCTGGCCGACTTTCTTCACCGGATGAAGCGGTTCGTGCGCGTGGCCAACGACAAGATCAGCGTCAAGGGAAGGCTCATGACAATCGACAGCCTGGGCTTCAAGTCCACCACCTTCCCGACCATCGAAGCGTCGATCACGGCCACCGTCTACCTCTCGCCCAAGAGCGAGGGCGCCACGGCGGGTGCCACCGCGGCCGGTCCGCAGACCACTCCCACGTCATCGGCGCCCGCGCCGAGTCCCGCTCCGTCGGGGGCTCCGGCCTCCACGCCGCCGGCCGGAGGGGGCGGGCAGTGAAGCCGCTCGCGCTCGGCGTGTTCGAGGACCTCAGACGCCGCAGGCTGCTTCCGGTGGCCATCCTTCTGCTGATCGCGCTGGTGGCTGTCCCCGTCCTGATGCTCAAGAAGGCCGACCCGGTGCCGGTCGGGACGTCCGTTCCCGCGGTCGCGGCGGGTACCGCGGACGGCCTGCCGAGCCCCAAGGAGGCGCTGGCGGGAGACAAGCCCCTGGTCAGCCTCGCCGTGCTGAAGCAGTCGTCAGACCTCGATTCCTTCGCGTCCAAGAACCCGTTCAAGCCGATGGAGCAGGTGAGCACGGGTGGAGCGGCGTCGGCGTCGGCGACCGCTCCAGCAGGGCCTGTCAACGGCAGCAATCCAACGGGCGCAGCCCCGATTGGCGCCGGCTCCCCGAGTGGCGGCTCGTTGCCCGGGCCCGTGGGTGGCGGCTCCCCCGGCGGCGGGGGCAGTCCGGGGGCCGGGTCCCCGGGCGCCGGGGCTCCGACACCCGTATCTCCTCCCACCGACAGTCCCCCCGCCACACCCAAGCAGGCCGAGCCCCCGCGCAGGTTCACCTACGCGGTCGACCTCACCTTCAGAAGCCCGCGGGGCAAGCGCCGTGTGCTGGCCGCGCCGCGCCTGACCATGCTCCCCTCTCAGGCGGCGCCCCTGCTGGTCTTCCTCGGTGTGGACGACACGGGCGGCAAGGCCGTGTTCCTGGTGGACTTCACCTTGCGCGACGTGGGCGGCGAGGGGTCGTGCAAGCCCAGCCCCGAGCAGTGCGCCACGGTGTCGCTGGAACCGGGCGAGATCGAGGTCTTCACAGATGAGAAGGGGGGGCGCTACCAGATCGAGATCGATCAGATCCGAAAGGCCTCGGTAGCCAGCGCTGCCCGGGCGGCTAGTCGCGGGAGCATTCCCGCCAGCGCCGTCAACGGTAGGCCACGCCGATTCGTCCCGCCGGTCATCACGGACCTGTTCACCGGAGAGGGGGCCTGAGAGCCGTGGCCGAGCACCCGGCACCCGGAGCCGGCATGTCCAGCAAGGCCCGGTCCTTGTTGTTGGCGACGTCGGGCCTGGCCGCTGGCGTTGCGTTCCTGGCCCCCTTCGGCGTCGCCCAGGCGGAATACACGAACTCGGCCCCCACCATTCAAAGCGTCTCGGCGATGCGTGCCAAGGTGGGAAAGACGATCACGATCCGCGGCAAGAGCTTCAGCGCGATTGCCCGGGCCAACACCGTTTCCTTCCGCGGGCCCGATGGCCGTGTGGCCCTGGCCAAGCCAAGCAGGGCCTCGCACACCGCGCTGGTCGTGCGGGTCCCGGATCGGGTCGAGAGGTTGCTCGTGCAAAAGGACGGGCGACGCCTGCCCACCCGCTTCAAGCTCCGGGTGATCACCGGTCGCTACGGGAAGCTCTCCGCGCGCCGGCACTCACCGGTGATCGTGTCCGCCGCCTGTGCGACCACAGCTGTGGCCTGTCCGCCGCTGCTCTGACGCCGGCTCACCCCGTACCAGCAATCCCCAACGACGTGACCGCGATACACACCTTCACGTGGGTGGCCGTACCGGCCGGGGAACGGGCGAGCCGCCGGTAGGGTGTCCGTGCCCATGCCCTTCCGTTTCACCACCGCCGGCGAGTCCCACGGCCCGGGCCTCACGGCCGTCATAGAAGGCCTTCCCGCCGGCCTGGAGCTGCGCCCCGAGGACATCGACTCCGACCTCGCCCGGCGCCAGCTCGGCCACGGCCGCGGGGGGCGGATGAAGATCGAGAAGGACCGCGCCGAGGTGACCTCCGGCGTCAGGCACGGCAAGACCCTCGGCGGGCCGATCGCGCTCACGATGGCCAACCGCGACTACGCCAACTGGGAGGAGCGGATGAACCCCTGGCCGGTGGAAGGCGAGGTGGCCGAGGTCCACCTGCCGCGCCCGGGCCACGCCGACCTCGCCGGGGTGCAGAAGTACGGCTTCACCGACGTGCGCAACGTGCTCGAGCGCGCCAGCGCGCGCGAGACGACCGCCCGGGTCGGGGTGGGGGCGCTGGCCAAGGTCTACCTGCGGGCCCTGGGGGTGGAGATCCGCAGCCACGTGCTCCGGATCGGCTCGGTGGAAGTGCCTCCCCGCGACGACCTCGCGCTGGAGGACTTCGCCGGCGTGGACGAGTCACCAGTGCGCTGCCTGGACCCCGGCGGGTCCGCGGCGATGGTCGAGGAGATCAACAGCGCCCGCAAGGCCAACGAGTCGCTGGGCGGCGTCTACGAGGTGGTCGCCTTCGGCGTGACCCCCGGGGTCGGCTCCCACGTGGCGTGGGACGAGCGCCTGGACGGGCGCCTGGCCCAGGCGATCATGTCGATCCAGGCCATGAAGGGCGTCGGCGTGGGGGAGGGCTTTGACCTGGCCGGGCGCGTGGGCTCTCAGGCCCACGACGAGATCTTCCACTCCGAGGAGCGCGGCTTCTACCGCGAGACCAACCGCGCCGGCGGCCTGGAGGGGGGGATGACCACAGGCGACCCGCTGGTGGTGCGCGGGGCGATGAAGCCGCTGCCCACGCTGACCAAGCCGCTGCGCAGCGTCGACCTGGCCACCCACGAGCCGGCCCAGGCCCTGCGCGAGCGCACCGACTCCTGCACGGTTCCGGCCGCCGCCGTGGTGGCCGAGGCGATGGTGGCGCTCGTGCTGGCTCCGGCCTACCGCGAGAAGCTGGGCGGCGATCACGTGGACGACGCCCTCGTCGCCCTGCGCGCCTACGAGGAGCGCATCGGATGGAAGCGCTAGATGCCCTCGACCAAACCGGCATCCATGCCGGTTTCGTAAACGGCGACGGCCTCTACATGACGGGCATCCTTGGCGGTTTCGTAAGAGGCGGCGGCCTCTACATGACGGGCATCCATGGCGGTTTCGTAAGAGGCGGCGGCCTTCACATGACGGGCATCCTTGACGGCACCGATCCATGGGCGACGTGATGGCGCAACCCTCCGGCTCCCTCGTCCTGATCGGCTTCATGGGCGCGGGCAAGTCCAGTGCCGCCCGCACCGTGGCGGCCGAGCTGGGAGTCGCTCCCCTGGACTCCGACCGCGAGCTCGAGGCCGAGCTGGGGGAGACGATCGAGGCGTTCTTCGACCGCGAAGGCGAAGCCGCCTTTCGTGCGCGCGAGGAGCAGACGGTGCTGCGACTGCTGGAGGGCGCCGACGGCGGCGCCGTGGCGCTGGGGGGAGGCTCGCTGGAGTCCGAGCGCGTGCGTGCCGCGCTCGCCGGACACACCGTGGTGCATCTGGAGGTGGAGGCCGACGAGGCCTGGCGGCGCGCCTCGGGCCGAGGGCGGCCGCTGGCCCGCGATCGGGGCCGCTTCGACCAGCTGCACGCCGACCGCGGCGCGCTGTACGAGTCGATTGCTCACGCGGTGCTGCCTCCCGCCGGGCGCGACATCTCCCGTCGCGCGCTTCCGGCCCTCCAGGCCATGCACCGGGCGCGGGCGAACGGCGCCGGTGATCTGCGCATGGTGTGGGCCAGGGCGCGGTCGGGGGACTACCCGGTCTTCTTCGGCGGGGGCGCCTGGGCCGCCGCCCCGATCCATCCCACCGACGGGCGCACGTTCGTCGTCACCGATGACCACGTGGCGCCACACCACAGGGTCGAGGCCGAGCACACGATTGCGATCGCGGACGGGGAGGCGAGCAAGACGCTCTTAACGGCCGAGCACGTGCTCAGCGGGCTGGCCCGCGCCGGCGCTCGGCGCGGAGACAGCCGCCCCCCGCGCGGCGGCGGCGGGGGGGGCGACCTGGCCGGGCGGGGCGCCCC
>JBBJOH010000124.1:0-4688 GCA_037720995.1 Thermoleophilaceae bacterium | reverse complement strand
CCTCCGAGGCCGGCGAGGTGGTCTCCGAGCTGGTGTCCGAGGGCATCGTGGCCGGTGCCCTGGAGATGATGGACAACCTCGCGATCCGCGCCGCGGAGGGTGCGACCAACGCCGGCTACCCCCAGGATGCGGGCGCGGCGCTGGTGATCGAGCTCGACGGCTCCGAGCACGAGTGCGAGGCCCGCTTCGACCAGGTCTTGGCGCTGTGCGAGGACGGGGGCGCCTTCAAGGTGCGGGTGGCAGCCGACGAGGACGAGCGAGCGCTGATCTGGAAGACCCGCAAGGCGGCCTTCGCCGCCATGGGGCGCGTGGCCCCCAACTACTACGTCCAGGACTCGGTGATCCCCCGCACCCGAATGGCGTCGGTGCTCGGCAGGATCGAGGAGCTGGGCGAGGAGTACGGGCTCAAGGTGGCCAACGTCTTCCACGCCGGCGACGGGAACCTCCATCCGCTGGTGTGCTATGACGCGTCGGTGGAGGGCGAGCCCGAAAGGGCCGAGGAGCTGGCCGGGCTGATCGTCAAGGCCTGCGTGGACGAGGGCGGGTCGATCACCGGCGAGCACGGCGTGGGCGTCGACAAGAAGCAGTACATGCCGTCGATGTTCGACGAGGACGACCTGGCCACGTTCCAGCGGCTGCGTTGCGCGTTTGACCCGGAAGGGCTCGCGAACCCCGGGAAGGTGATGCCGACACCGCGGCTGTGCGGGGAGGTGCCGGGGCCCTACCGGCGCCATCCGCTGGAAGAGGCCGGCGTGGCGGAGCGGATGTGAGCAGCACGCCCGCGACAGCCAGCAGCCGCCATGCGCCTCGCGCGCAGGAGGAGCTTTCCGCCGTCCTGCGCGAGGCCGGCGAGGACGGCGCCTCGGTTCGCTTCCGGGGCGGGGGGACCAAGTTCCACTGGGGCGCCGCCGCGGCCGATCCCGATGTCGAGCTGTCGACGCTCGGGCTCGACCGGATCGTCGAGCACAACGAGGGCGACCTGACCGCCGTGGTCGAGGCCGGCGCGCGCTTCGCCTCGATGCAGGAGGGGTTCGCCTCGGCCGGCCAGATGCTGGCGCTCGACCCGCCGCTGGGCGAAGACAGCTCGGCCACCATCGGCGGCGTCGTGGCCACGGCCGACTCGGGTCCGCTGCGACACCGGTACGGGTCTGTGCGCGACCTCGTCGTCGGGATGACCGTGGCACTGTCCGACGGCACGGTGTCCAAGTCGGGCGGCAAGGTGATCAAGAACGTGGCCGGCTACGACCTGGCCAAGCTGTTCACCGGCGCGTACGGGACGCTGGGGGCGATCCTGCAGGTCGCCGTTCGCCTGCACCCGCTACCCCCTCGGACCGCGACCGCGGTCGGCGTATCCGACGATCCCGCGGCGCTCGCCGCGGCTGCGAACGAGCTGACCCACGCCCGCCTGGAGCTTCAGAGCCTCGACCTCGGGTGGCAGGACGGCCAGGGCGCGGTGATGGCCCGGCTCGGCGGGGCCACCGTCGCCGACGCGGCCGCGGAGGTGGCCGGCCTGCTGAGCCGCCACGGGCTGCAGACCAGCGTCGACGAGGACGACGAGGCGCTCTGGGACGGAGCGCGCGCGGCCCAGCGCTCGCGGGAAGGCATAGTGGTGCGAGTGTCCGGAGTGCAGGATCAGACCGCCGCGCTGCTGGAGCGGGCCCGAGAGCTCGACGCGGGCCTGGTCACCCGCGCCGCATTCGGGCTCTCGTGGATCACGGTGGCCGACGGCGACGCGGTCGAATCGCTGCGCCGGACCCTCGCCCCCTCCCCCTGCGTGATCCTGGACGCGCCCGCGGTGAAGCGGGAGGCGCTGGACGTGTGGGGCCCCCAGGACCCGGGCGCGCTCGCGCTGATGAAGCGCGTGCGTGAGCGCTTCGACCCCGCGGGCGCGTGCGCGTCCGGGCTGCTCAGCGGGGTCGGCTGATGGAGGCGGGGCCGATCCAGATCGGGATCTGGGACGACGACAGGCCGCCCGAGCCGACGTTGATCGAGGATTGCGTGCACTGCGGCTTCTGCCTGCCCACCTGCCCGACCTACGCGCTGTGGGGCGAGGAGGCCGACTCTCCCCGCGGGCGGATCGTGCTCATGCGCGCGGGTCACGAGGAGGACACCGAGCTGTCGGCCCCGATGGTCGACCACTTCGACAACTGCCTGGGCTGCATGGCCTGCGTGACCGCCTGCCCCTCGGGCGTGCAGTACGACAAGCTGATCGAAGACACGCGAGCCCAGGTGGAGCGCAAGTGGGAGCGGTCGGGCTCGGACAAGTGGACGCGCAAGGTCGTGTTCGCGCTCGCCCCTCACCCGGGGCGCCTGAAGTGGCTTACGCCGCTGATGCGCCTGGGCCACGCCACGAAGCTCGATCGGCTGACGGCGCGCCTTCCGCTGGGGCGCCTCTCCGAGGTGGCCAGGCTCGCTCCCGCGCCGCCCAAGCGCAAGCACCTCCCGGAGACCGTGCCCGCCCGCGGCGAGTCGCGCGGAACCGTCGCCGTCCTGCGCGGATGCGTGCAGCGCGTGATGTTCTCCGGCGTGAACGCCGACACCGCCGCCGTGCTGGCCGCCGAGGGCTGGGACGTCGCGGCGCCCCAGGACCCGAGCTGCTGCGGCGCGCTGGAGCTGCATTCCGGGGAGGGAACCGACGCCCGCGAGAGCGCGAAGAAGACGATCCAGGCACTGGAGGGCTACGAGCGGATCGTGGCCAACGCCGCCGGCTGCGGCTCGGCGATGAAGGACTACGGACACGTGATGCGAGACGACCACGAGTGGGCCGACCGGGCCCAGGCCTTCGCCGAGAAGGTCTGCGACGTGACCGAGATCCTGACCGAGGGCGAGCCCCGCGCCGAGCGGCACCCGGTGCACATCAAGGTCGCCTACCACGACGCCTGCCACCTGGCCCACGCCCAGGGCGTGCGCGAGCCCCCGCGCGAGCTGCTGCGCGGCATCCCGGGCGTGGAGATCGTGGAGCCGGCCGAGTGGGAGATCTGCTGCGGCTCGGCCGGCATATACAACGTCATCAAGCCCGAGGCGGCGGCCGAGCTGGGCCGGCGCAAGGCGCAGAACCTGCTCGACACCGGCGCCGAGGCGGTCGTGGCGGCCAACCCCGGCTGCACGCTGCAGATCACCGCACACACCCGCGAGCTGGGCTCAGAGCTCCCGGTGATCCACCCGGTCGAGCTGCTGGCCCGGTCGCTGCGGGGAGCGCAAGCCCCCGTGGGAGGATCTTGAAGCAGTGTGGGTGCCCTGGGCCACACAAAGCAACAAGATTCCTGGAGAAGGAGGTAGGTCATGGCGATCGACGGAGTGAGGATCAGGGGTGCCGTCGAGGGACGTGGCGAGGACTTCCTGACCCGCGAGGCGCTGGAGCTGATCGGACTGCTTCACCGCGAGCTCGAGCCCACCCGGCGGGAGCTGCTGGCCCGGCGCGTCGAGCGCCAGGCAGAGCTCGACGAGGGCGGCTCGCTGGACTTCGACCCCGATACGCGGGACGTCCGCGAAGGCGACTGGGAGGTGTCCCCACCGGCCCAAGCACTGAGTGACCGCCGGGTGGAGATCACGGGGCCGACCTCGCCCAAGATGGTCGTGAACGCGCTCAACTCGGGGGCCACCGGCTTCATGGCCGACTTCGAGGACGCCAACTCCCCCACTTGGCAGAACATGGTGGACGGCCAGGCAAACCTGTTCGACGCGATCCGGCGCCGGATCGACTTCACCCAGGAGGACGGGCGCGAGTACAAGCTCGTGGAGGACCCCGCCACGCTGCTCATCCGCCCGCGTGGGTGGCACCTGGACGAGCGCCACGTGGAGGTCGACGGGGCCGCCCTCGCCGGGGGCCTGTTCGACTTCGCCCTCTACTTCATCCACAACGCCCGTGAGCTGCTGGAGCGCGGGTCGGGCGTGTTCCTCTATCTGCCCAAGATGGAGCACCACCTCGAGGCGCGGATGTGGAACCGGGCCTTCGACCTGGCCGAGGACCATCTCGGCGTGGAGCGGGGGACGGTGCGCGCCACGGTGCTGATCGAGACGCTGCCCGCGGCCTTTCAGATGGACGAGATCCTCTACGAGCTGCGCGAGCACTCGGCCGGCCTGAACGCCGGGCGCTGGGACTACATCTTCAGCGCGATCAAGCGCTTCCGCGGGCGCGGGGACATGGTGTTGCCCGACCGGGGACAGGTGACCATGACCGTGCCGTTCATGCACGCCTACACCGAGCTCCTGGTGCGCACCTGCCACCGCCGCGGCGCGCACGCGATGGGCGGCATGGCCGCCCAGATCCCGAGCCGCAGCGACGAGAAGGCCGCGGCCACGGCGCGCGAGGCGATCGCCGCCGACAAGAAGCGCGAGGCCGAGGCCGGCTTCGATGGCACCTGGGTGGCCCACCCCGACTCGGTGGAGACGGCGCTGGAGGCCTTCGACGCGGTGCTCGGCGACCGCCCGAACCAGATCGACGAGAAGCGCGAGGACGTGTCGGTGTCGGCCGCCGACCTGCTGGCCATCGGCGACACCCCGGGCGAGATCACCGAGGCGGGCCTGCGCTCCAACGTGAACGTGGGCATCCAGTACATCTCCTCGTGGCTGCGCGGCAACGGCGCCGCGGCCATCTACGGGCTGATGGAGGATGCGGCCACGGCGGAGATCTCGCGCTCGCAGATATGGCAGTGGGTGCATCACGGCGTGCAGCTCGAGGACGGCCG
>JBBJOH010000123.1:0-4702 GCA_037720995.1 Thermoleophilaceae bacterium | reverse complement strand
GCGGTCACGCTCACCGCTCCCGCCACGTCGAAGTGGCGCTGGGTGCTCTCGCGCCGGCTTTCGGCGATCACCCGCCAGGCCGCGAGGGCCGCGACCAGCCCGATCGGCAGGTTGACCAACAGCACCCAGCGCCAGCTCAGCGCCTCGGTCAGCCCGCCGCCCAGCAGCGCGCCGGCGGCGCCGCCCACGCCGCCCATGGCTCCCCACAGCCCCAGCGCCTTGTTGCGCTCGGCCGTGTCGGTGAAGGTCGTGGCCAGGATCGACAGGGTGGCCGGCGCCACCACCGCCCCGCCCAGCCCCTGGATCGCGCGCGCCACGATCAGCGTGACCTTGTCCTCGGCCAGCCCGCCCACCAGGGATGCGACGGAGAAGAGCAGCATGCCCGCCACGAACACCCGCCGGCGCCCCAGCAGGTCGGCCGCGCGACCGCCCAGCAGGAGGAAGCCGGCGAACGTCAGCGTGTAGGCGTTCACTACCCACTGGAGCTCGGTGCCGCTGAAGTCCAGGGCGCTGCGCATGGAGGGCAGCGCCACGTTCACGATCGAGACATCGAGCACCACCATGAACTGGGCCAGGCAACAGAGTACGAGCGTGAGGGTCTTGGTCCGGGCCGAGGGCATCCCGCTCGAGGTAAGCAGGCAGGAAATCTTTCACGGGCGGGAGCGCCGCGGGAGACGGCGAAAGGTGCGACATGACCAGACGCTCCGAGGAGATGCGGTGGTTCGTGGTCGCCCTGATCGGCGGTCAGGTCGGCGCGGCGATCGGGCTCGTCTTCTTCGGCGGCCTGCTCTTCATGCCCATCGTCACCGCCCTCGCCGGCACCGCCGTGGCGCCGTTGCTGGTCCTGGCCGGGCAGTGGCTGCGCCAGCGACTGGCGGCGCGCTACCTGCGTGCCGCGCTGCGCTCCTGACGCAGCCTATGTTGCGACCAGGGTGCCGTCCGGAGTGGAGGGCGGCTCGATGCTCACCGTCGGCACCCACCCGGCGGGATAGGCGCCGGACGGCACCTCGCCCGGGTAGTCGGGAAACCACCGCCGGGCGACCCCCTCGGATGCTCGTCCCTCGATCAGCGGCCTGAGGTCGCCCACGGTCAGCAGCACCCGGATCGTGGCCCCGATCTGGAGATCGGCCGCCGTTGCCTGGTCACCGCCGATGACGCCGTCGGCGGCCAGCGAGTCGACGTGATCGAGCTTCCCGGGCAGACCGGCCAGGTCGTCGGCGAGCCGCTCGGCGGTGATCCCGTGGTACTTCCAGGTGGAGCGCACGTACTTGATGGCGAAGTCGGTGCCGGGCGGGTCCAGCGGACCGGCGCCCCCGAACGTGCCCATCGACTCGGGCCGGAAGTACATGGCCCCCCACGGCAGGCGCCGGCCCAGGTCCTGGAGCTCCTCGTCGCCCCAGCGCTCGGCTTCGCGGACGGCGTCTGCGCGGCCGGCGGGGTACAGCGACGGCTCGGGCTCGATCTCCTCGATGCGCGCCAGGATGGCCCGCGATCCGTGTACGGGCTCCTCGTCGACGAGCAGGCCGGGCACGGTGGAGTTGCCCTCGCCGTAGATCTTCTGCATCTCCTCGACGTGGGGACCGGGTTGGAAGTCGACCCGCTCGAAGTCGAGCCCCTTCAGCCGCAGTGCGGCGTCGGCGGTCATGCAGGGTGCGAGGGCGGGAGGGCGTGCAGGGTGAGCGTGGGAGCCCTACTCGTCACTGCCCGGGCACCTTCGCCGCGAGCACCTCGATCTGGTTGATCTCCGGCGGCTCGGAGAAGAGCTCGTCGGCGTTGGCCATCAGCGCCTCCGCAACCTTGCCGTTCAGATGCGCCTGGCGGCCGTCGTCGTCGTTGAAGGTGTCGAAGATCGCGTACTGCCCGTCGCTCTCCTTGATCGCGTACCAGGTGACCGTGTCGGGCTCCTCCTGGACCAGCCCAAGCCCACCGTTGAGGAACTCCTCGACGTCGCCTTCCTTGCCGGGCTTCGCCTTCAGCGGTACGTACAGTGCCTTGGTGACCACATTGCCTCCTCGTCGTTTCAGCGTGTGAGGCACGGGTGCCCGGTGACGCCGACGTGAACCCCGGCTTGGCGCGTGAGCGCGATCGGCCCGGGTGCGAGATGGTTGCGCGGTGACCATCGAGCTGGAGGTCCGCGGCGCGTTCTCGCTCGAGCAGAGCATCGCCTTCGCGGAGGGATTCGATGCCGCCGCGATCGGAGGCGGGGGCGGCGTGTTCCGCGCTGCTCTCGTGGACGACGACGGGACCGCCGCGGCGATCGCCGTGCGCCAGACGGGCGACCGGCTCGCGGTGGAGCACGGATCAGTGCTATCCGACGAGCGGATAGCGATGCACGCCGCGCGGATCCTCTCGGTGGACATCGACGGCAGCGGCCTGGAGGACGTGGCGACGCGCGACCCCGTCGTGGGGACGATGGTCGATCGCTTCCCCGGCCGCCGCCCGGTCTGCTTCGGCACCCCCTACGAGGCGGCGGCGTGGTCCGCGCTGAGCCAGCGGACGAGCATGCGTCAGGCAGCTGCGCTCAAGAGACGTCTCACCGCCGAGCTCGGCGAGCGGGTGAAGGTCGCAGACCACGAGCTCACCGCCTTCCCGGCGCCCGCGACGGTCGCCGGGGCGACGGAGCTTCCCGGCGTGACCGGCCGGCGAGGGGACCGGCTGAGGGCGGTGGCCCAGGCCGCCGTGGACGGGGTCCTCGATCCGTCCGCGCTGCGGGCCATGGACGCCGAGCAGGCGCTCGAGCGGCTGCGGGAGGTCCACGGCGTGGGGCCCTTCTCGGCAGCGCTCATCCTGGGCCGCGGCGCGGGACACCCCGACCTGGCGCCACCGTCGATCGCCCCGGCCCGGCGGGCCATCGCCCAGGCGTACGGCTTGGGGGAGGTAGACGACGAGCGGGCGGCGGAGATCGCCGACGGGTGGCGGCCGTTTCGCACCTGGGTGCTCTTCCTGCTGCGAAACGCAGCGGCTGGGAGATGATTCGCTAAGGTAATAACGCCAGCTCATGAAGGTTAGGTGCGCGAGAACGACGGATCTCGTACTGGCTGCCCGACTGCTCCTCAGCGTGACCCGCACCGCCCGGCGCCTGCGCCAGGAGGCCGACGCCGACCTGACGCCGTCGCAGGTGGCTGCACTGGCCACCGTCGAGCGGCACGGGCCGCTGACCCCCAGCGAGCTCGCGGCCGCCGAGCGAATCCAGCGTCCTACGGCCACGCGTGTGGCCGCGCACCTCGAAGCGCGGGGCCTGGTCGCCCGGACCGGCGATCCGGGCGACGGGCGCGTGAGCCTGCTGAGCGCGACGGCCCAGGGCGGCGCGCTGCTCAAGACGATGCGCTCGCGAAAGAACGCCTATCTGGCCGCTCGCATGGTCGGTCTGGGCGCCGAGGACCGCGCCGCCCTGGAGCGGGCCGCCGACGTGCTCGAGCGCATGCTCGAGGACCCGCGGACGTGACGGCGAGCACCGTAGCGAGGTTCTCCCACAAGTCCTTTCTCTCGCTGAGAGTCCCGAATTACCGGCGCTACTTCACCGGGCAGGTCGTCTCGCTGAGCGGCAACTGGGTGCAGATCGTGGCCGAGACATGGCTGATCCTGCGCCTGACCGACAGCGGGGTGGCGGTGGGCTTCAACACCGCGCTGCAGTTCGCGCCCATGCTCCTGCTCGGGGCCTTCGGCGGCGTGCTGGCCGACCGCTTCGACAAGCGTCGGCTGCTCATGGCCACCCAGCTGGCCATGGTGGTCCCCGCCCTCGTCCTGTTCGCCATCACGGTCACCGGTGTGGTGGCGCCGTGGATGGTCTTTGCCCTGGTCTTCCTGCGCGGCACCGTGCTGGCGCTCGACAACCCCACCCGCCAGAGCTTCGTGATCGAGATGGTGGGCCCCGACCGGGTGGTCAACGCGGTGAGCCTGAACAGCGTGATCGTCCATTGCGCGCGGATGGTCGGGCCGGCGATCGCCGGCGTGCTGATAGCGACGATCGGTGTGGGGCCCTGCTTCTTGGTCAACGCGCTCTCCTTCGTGGCGATGCTGTTCGCCCTGTCGCGGATGGAGCCCGCGGCGCTGACGCGGCCCGAGCGCTCCGGTCGCCGGCCCCGCGCGCTGCGAGAGGCGGTCCGTTACGTCGCGCGCACCCCGGCGCTGGCGGTACCGCTGGCGATGATGGCCGTGGTCGGCACCCTGGGCTTCAACTTCCAGGTGCTGCTGCCGCTGTTCGCCCGGTTCACCTTCGACGGCGGCCCCGGCACCTACGCGGCGCTGGTGGTGGCCATGGGCGCCGGCTCGGTGGTGGGCGCCCTGACCGCCGGGGCGCGGGGGCGGGTATCGAACACGCTGCTGATCGCCTCCAGCGCCGCTTTCGGCGTGTTCACCGTGCTCGCCGCGCTGGCCCCGACGCTGTGGCTGGCCGTGGTCGCCCTCGCCCTGGTCGGGGCGGCGAGCGTGACCTTCGCCGCCGGGGTCAACTCGACGCTGCAGCTGGAGGTCGAGCCCTCGATGCGCGGGCGCGTGATGGCGCTCTACTCGGTCGTCTTCCTCGGCTCGACGCCGATCGGCGGGCCGCTCTCGGGGTGGCTGGCCGAGGCCGCCAGCCCGCGCGCCGGGCTGCTGATGGGCGCGGTAGCGGCGCTGGCCGCCGCGGCGGGTGCGCTCGCAGTGCTGCGCCGCCGGAGTTCGCTCGGCGGCGGTGGCGATCCCGCGTCCCGGCGGGCCCTCA
>JBBJOH010000122.1:0-4853 GCA_037720995.1 Thermoleophilaceae bacterium | reverse complement strand
TGGGGGTCCAGACCATGGAGCCGGTGGCCCCCGCCGGCTCCGAGGACGGCGCGACCCCGGCTCTCCCGGGTCAGGGCGCGGGTGCGACGCCGGCCCTTCCAAGCCAGCGGGGCGGCGCGACACCGCCGCTTCCGGGCCAGGGCGCCGGCGCGACACCGCCCCTGCCGGGTCAGGGCTCGACCTCGCCCTCGGCCCCCGCCGAAGGACAACGACCATGACCTCGCGCACCCTCGACCTCGACTGGAGACTTTGGCCAACGCTCGACGTCGGGTCGACATCGAGAATGCAGGATTCCTTGCGGGCTTTGTTGACATCGGCGCGATATGCCGCCTAAAGTCCCAGATTGCAGCGATCTCGTCAGCTCGCGAAAACCCTCGATGATCGCTTGACCTTCGGACGGAACCCAGTACACGAGACGAGGACCCACTGAAGATGGACACGGGCAGTTACCTGGCGGTCATAAAGGTCGTCGGCGTCGGCGGCGGCGGCACCAACGCGGTGAACCGCATGGTCGACGCGGGCCTCAAGGGCGTGGAGTTCATCGCGGTGAACACCGATGCGCAGGCGCTGCAGATGTGCGACGCCGACCTCAAGCTCCAGATCGGCGACCAGCTCACCCGCGGACTGGGCGCGGGGGCGGACCCCGAGACGGGCTACGGGGCCGCGAACGAGAGTCGTGACGAGCTCAAGGAGGCGCTCAAGGGCGCGGACATGGTCTTCGTGACCGCGGGCGAGGGCGGTGGCACCGGCACCGGTGCGGCTCCCGTGATCGCCGAGGTGGCCAAGCAGGAGATCGGTGCCCTCACCGTGGGGGTGGTCACGCGGCCGTTCGACTTCGAGGGCTCCCAGCGCCGGCGCCAGTCCGACGAGGGGATCAACCGACTGCGCGAGCAGGTGGACACCCTGATCGTGATCCCCAACGAGAAGCTGCTGGCCGTCGTCGAGCGCCGCACCTCGATCCTCGAGGCCTTCCGCGAAGCCGACAACGTGCTGCGCCAGGGCGTCCAGGGGATCACCGACCTGATCACGATCCCCGGCCTGATCAACCTCGACTTCGCCGACGTGCGCACGATCATGGCGGACGCCGGATCGGCGCTGATGGGCATCGGTGAGGCCAACGGCGAGAACCGGGCCGGCGAGGCGGCCAAGGCCGCCATCTCCAGCCCGCTGCTCGAGCAGTCGGTGGAGGGCGCGACGGGCATCCTGCTCAACATCACCGGAGGCCCGGATCTGGGCCTGTTCGAGGTCAACGAGGCCGCCGAGATCATCCAGCAGGCGGCCGACCAGGACTCGAACATCATCTTTGGCGCGGTGGTGGACGAGGGCATCGGCGACGGGGTGCGGGTCACGGTGATCGCCACCGGCTTCGACGGGCCGAGCGGCGGATCGCTCTTCACCGACGACAGCACCGGTCGCCGGCGCGAGCCGCGCCGCCGCGACGTGGCGATGGACGACCGCCAGCGCAGCTCACTGGAGATCTCCGACGACGACATCGATATTCCGTCGTTCTTAAAGGACTGAGGCAGGAGGCGGCCCCCGCGCGGGCTCGCCCCTTGGGGTGGCCCGCCCCCTCGGCCGGGTCTAGTGGCGGGTGGTGCGGTCCCGTCGAAATCCTGAGGTCTAGTGATCCCGCGCGGTCCTGAGGTCTAGTGATCCCGCGCGGCGCCACCGTTTCGGCGGCGCCATCATCTAGCCTCCCTGCCCCTTGTCCACCGAGACGGACACCCTGCGCCGCACCGCGCTCTTCGACCGCCATGCGGGCGCCGGGGCCAAGCTCGTGCCCTTTGCCGGCTGGGAGATGCCCGTGCAGTACGAGGGTGTGCGCACCGAGCACCTGGCCGTCCGCCAGGGAGCGGGGGTCTTCGATGTCTCCCACATGGGCGAGATCGAGACCGCCGGTCCCGGGGCCGAGGCCTTTTTGCAGCACCTGCTGTCCAACGACGTGACCAGGCTGGCCGAGGGCGGGGCCCAGTACTCGGTGCTCTGCCGCGAGGACGGCGGGGTGATCGACGATCTGTTCACCTACCGCCTGCGGCCCGGCGAGGACGGTGCGCCGCGCTTCTTGACCGTGACCAACGCCTCGAACCACGAGACCGACTACGCGTGGTTCTCCGACCACGCGGACGGCTTCGACGTGACGGTCGCCGACGTGGCCGACCGCTACGCGATGCTGGCCGTCCAGGGGCCCGAGGCGCGCGAGATCGTCGCTCGCCACGCGCGCGGCGACCTGCCCGGGCGCATGCGCACCGCCACGGTCGGAGTGGCCGGCTCCCAGGCGCTGGCCTGCGGTACGGGCTACACGGGCGAAGACGGCGTGGAGCTGCTGATGCCGCCCAGCGCCGCCCCCGCGATCTGGGACGCGCTGGTCGAGGAGGGCGTGGTGCCGGCCGGCCTGGCCGCGCGCGACACGCTGCGCACCGAGGTCTGCTTCCACCTCTACGGCAACGACCTCACGCTTGACCACAACCCGATCGAGGCGGGGCTGGGGTGGGCGGTCAAGCTTCACACCGGCTTCATCGGCTCCGACGCGCTGCAAAGCGCCGACACCGGCCGCAAGCTGGTCTGCTTCGGCTTCACCGGCCCGGGCATCCCGCGCCAGGGCAACGGCATCTTCACCGACGCCGGCGAGGGCGTGGTGACCAGCGGCACGATGTCGCCGAGCCTCGGGTACGGGATCGGGATGGGCTACGTGCCCGAGGAGGCCGCCGAGCCGGGCACGCAGGTCGAGGTCGACGTCCGTGGACGGGCGCGTGCCGCCGAGGTGCGCGCGAAGCCCCTGTATTCGAAGAGCTAGGAGAGAAGTGGCCGAGAGCTATCCCGAGGACCTGAAGTACCACGCCGAGCACGACTGGGCTCGGATCGAGGGGGAGGAGGCCGTCTTCGGCATCACCTGGTACGCCCAGGATGCGCTGGGCGAGGTGGTCTTCTACGACCCGCCCGAGGTGGGCGCTGCGGTGACCAAGGACCAGCCCTACACCGAGGTCGAGTCCGTGAAGGCGGTCTCCGACGTGTTCGCGCCGCTGTCGGGAGAGGTGATCGAGGTCAACGAGGCCCTCAGCGACGCCCCCGAGGCCGTCAACAGCGATCCCTACGGCGACGGCTGGCTGGTCAAGGTCAAGCTCAGCGAGCCGAGCGAGGTCGAATCCCTCCTGGACGTGGATGCGTACAAGAAGCTGCTTGAGTCCTAGAAGCGCCCAGCGAATCCCGCGCAACCAGAGAACCAGCCGACCATGAGCACCTACACCTCAGCCACCGACCAGGACCGCAAGGCCATGCTCGACGCCATCGGCGTCGGGTCGCTCGACGAGCTCTTCGCCGAGATCCCGCAGGCCGTCCGGCTGGATCGGCCGCTGGACATTCCGGCCGGGATGTCCGAGACGGAGGTCTTCGACCACCTGTCCTCGCTGGCGGCGCGCAACGTGCACGCCGACGCAGAGACCACGTTCCTGGGCGCCGGCATGTACGACCACTACGTGCCCTCGATCATCGACTCGCTGCTGTCGCGATCGGAGTTCCTGACCCCCTATACGCCCTACCAGCCCGAGATCTCCCAGGGCGGCCTCCAGGTGATGTTCGAGTTCCAGACCGCGATCTCCGAGCTCACCGGCCTGCCGGTGTCAAACGCCTCGGTCTACGAGGGGCCGTCGGCGGTGGCCGCCGCCGGCTATCTGGCCAAGCAGGAGACCAAGCGCTCCAAGCTCGTCACCTCCCGGGGCCTTCACCCCCACTCGCGCGATGCGCTGGCCACGCACGCCGCGGGCTTCGGGATGACGGTGCACGAGGCGGGCCTGACCGAGGACGGGGCCACCGACATCGACGCCCTGGCCGCCCTGGTCGACGACGACACCGCCGCCGTGTTCGTGCAGCAGCCCAACTTCCTGGGCACCGTCGAGGAGATCAAGGCCCTGGGCGAGGCCGCGAAGGCCACCGGTGCCCTGTTCGTCGTGGCCGCCGACCCACTGCCGCTGGGCATCCTCAAGCCCCCGGGCGAGCAGGGCGCCGACATCTGCGTCGGCGAGGGCCAGTCGCTGGGCAACCGCCTGGACTACGGCGGGCCGTCCTTTGGCTTCTTCGCCGCCTCCGAGCGCTTCATCCGCAAGATGCCCGGGCGGATCGCCGGTGAGACGCGCGACGTGGACGGCAAGCGCGGCTTCGTGCTCACGCTCCAGACGCGCGAGCAGCACATCCGCCGCGAGAAGGCCACCCACAACATCTGCACGGCGCAGGCGCTCAACGCGCTGGCCGGCGTCGTCTACCTGTCCTGGCTGGGTCGCAAGGGCCTGGTCGAGCTCGGCGAGCTGATGCTCCGGCGCACCCACTACGCACGCGAGGCCCTGGGGCTGCAGGCCATCAATCCCGGGCCCGTGGTGCGCGAGTTCGCGGTCCGCGTGCCCGACCTCGACGGGCTGTTCGAGCGCGCCCGCGCCGCGGGCATCAACCCCGGCTACCGGCTGGCAGACACCTATCCCGAGTACGGGGACGGCCTCCTGATCGCGCTCACCGAGCGCCGCTCGCGCGCCGACATAGATCGCCTGGCTTCCGTGGTTGCCGGCGCGCGCGAGGAGGTGAGCGCCTGATGGCCAAGCCTCAGGAGGCCGCACCCTCCGGGGGTTCGCCGGCCGCGAACGACTCCTTCCCCCTCGACCCGCGCGCCGACGAGCAGACGATCACGATCTACGAGCGCTCTCGCGCGGGCCGACGCGCCTTCGTGGCTCCCGCCTGCGACGTGCCCGAGGTGCCGGTCTCGGACCTGCTCCCCGACTGGGCGCGGCGCACCGAGGAAGCCGGCCTGCCAGAAGTCTCCGAGCCCGAGATCGTGCGCCACTTCAACGGCCTGTCGAAGAAGAACTTCG
>JBBJOH010000121.1:0-4893 GCA_037720995.1 Thermoleophilaceae bacterium | reverse complement strand
CTGGACGGCTGCGCGGCGGGCCTCACACCTCGCGGCCTCGCTCTTTGCGCCTGGGTCCGTGTCTCTGGCGGTCACTCATGCATCGCTCCCCGGGGCGGTCAACGGTCGCGGGGCAGAAGATCCCGCTGTTTGCGCCTTCCTTGCATGGGCCCCACAGGCCGTGGCCACGATCGCGCGCGGAACGCGCCAGGCGGGCGAAGTCGCGCTCGTAGATGTCGTTTGGGCGGATGGTCAGCGTCCGGGCGTAGCCACCGGCCACGAGCAGGGCGTTGAACGACCGGCCGTCCTCGAGCCAGACGTATGCGAGCAGGCGCCCGTAGCGGTCGCGAGCCTCACGGCCAACCGTGTAGGAGACGCGCCGGCCGTCTAACATCCGCTTGGCGTAGTCCGAGGCCTCGGGTCCGAAGCACTCCCGACCGCCGTACACCTCGGGTGTGTCGACCCCTATCAGCCGCACCTTCCCCGGGCCGGCGAGGACCACGGTGTCCCCGTCGACGACGCGCGTGACCGTGGTGGGCCGGGCGTCGGCGGGCAGCGCCGGCCCGTCGACCGAGGCGTCATCGCCCTGAAGGCGCCCGCTGACATAGCCCGCGCCGAGGGCGAGGACGAGGAGAGCCAGGGGGATGAGGCGGCGACGGGTCAAGGGCCTACCCCCTAAAGGGCGGCGGCGCGAGAACTAGGCGCTCATGCGAGAACCAGAGCGCGGGAGCGACGCGCCCAGGCAGCGCAACCGAGTTGACGCGGAGTGTGGCTGGCAAGGACGCAGTGCCCGACGCGTGCGAACGCACGCGAGGGCACGAGGACACAGCCAGGCGCGCTCCGCGTCCCTCAGTTGTCGCAGCCCAGTCGGTCCCAGCAGTAGAGCTCCACGGCCTCGGCGGCCAGCTCTATCGTCCGCTCCGCCGACAGCCACGGCAGGACGGTGTCCAGCGCCTGCTCCTCGGTCACCCCGGCCTCGAAGGCGTCCTCCCCGCGGAAGCCCGCGGCGATCCTCAGGGCCTCGCGGCGGTGCTCACCGAGGTGCGCGAACGCCTTGAGCAGGAACTCCTTGTTGGCGATCGGCTGGCCCACCTCCAGCGACGCGTGCCAGGCCGCGAGCATCGACAGGTCGTCGTCGTCGAGCACCTCGACGGCCTTGGCGTAGTGCACCTGCAGCTCGTCGTCGGGGATCTCGTCGACCCACGCGCGCACGACCTCGCCGAGCAGCTGGCGCCGGGCCTCGCGACCGACGGCGTCGGCCATGACCCGGATGGCCTCCTGGGGCTCTATGAAGCACAGTGGCATGGCGCCACGGTAGGCCGGTGGTCAGACGGAAAGGGAAGGATCTGGAGACATGGTGTGCTCTTCGTCCCAGCTGCACAGGGCGGGGCGGCCCGGGCAGTCGGCGCACAGGCCGCGGTGAGGCGAGTCGGTGGGCTCGAAGATGCCGGCGGACACGCCCGCGGCCAGCTCGCGCAATTGCTCCTCGAGGGCGGTGATGTCGGCCGCCGTGTACACCGCCCCTACGGGCTCGCCGGGGCGCTCGAGGAAGGAGTAGACGACCTCGGCGCGGGCCACGCCCGAGCGCAGAGCGGCCAGTGCGTAGACCAGCTGCTGGGTGGAGTACGCGCCGGCGATTCGGTCCGCCGGGCCGGCCCCGCCGAGATGGTCTGTCTTGTAGTCCACCACCAGCAGCGTGCCGTCGGGCTCGGTGGCGTGCACGTCCACGACGCCGTCGATCAGGAGGCTGCGCTGCTCTCGGGTCTGGAGCGTGAAGGCAAACGGCAACTCGGCCTTCACGCGCTCGGCGGCACCGATGCGCGCGGCAAGGTCCGACGAGGCGAAGCCGGCGATCATCGTCACGATCTCCTCGACCTCGGACGCACGCACGGGCTGGCCGGCCGCCTCGATCGCCTCGGCCACCCTTCCCGCCTCCGGCGGGCCCGGCGCGGCGAAGTCCAGCTCCTCGAGCAGCGCGTGCACGATCGAGCCCCGCGCGATGCCGGGAAGCCCTTCGACGAGACGGGCATCCATGCCCGTCTCGTAAACGGCGGCGGCGTCTCCATCGGCTGCGCCGTCTTCGCCGCGAACGGCGGTGGCGTCTCCACCAGCTGCGCCGTCTTCGCCGCGAACGGCCGCGGCGTCTCCACCAGCTGCGCCGTCTTCGCCGCGAACGGCGGCGGCGTCTTGGGGACGCGGCAGCTTCAGCGCCCGCTCGAGGTAGAAGCGGTAGCCGCAGCGCCGGTAGGCCTCCAGCCCCGAGTAGCTCAGCCGGCTGACCGGCAGCGCGCGGGGTACGTCCACCGCCGCCAGGGCGGGCGCGGCCAGCGCCTCGAGGCCGGGCGGCTCGGGCACAGGCGCCACCGGGCGGCGGTCGGCCTCTCCCAGCAGCACGTCCACCTCGGCCGGACGCAGGATCTGGCAGGCCACCCGCACCGCGCGGCCGTCGTAGCTCGGAGTGGCCACCTCCTTCGCCTCCATCGCCTCCAGCCCCGGCGCCAGCGCGCGCCAGATCCAGCGCATGGGCTCCTGGAGGTCCGCCTCCTCCCCCAGCTTGACCAGGTCGGTGGCGCCGCTGAGCAGGAGGTGCTCCTGCGCCCGGGTGGCGGCCACGTAGAAGATGCGCCGCTCCTCTTCCTCGTCTTCGGCCTTCTGCTGCTCCTTGATGCGAGCCATCTCGGCGCTGTCGACGGACTCGCCGCTGAGCGAGGCCAGCCGCATGCCCATCCTGCCGTCTTCGGTCACGCGCAGGGCGGCATCGTCCTCACGTCCGGTCTTGCCCAGGTCGGCCACGCACACCAGCGGGAACTCCAGCCCCTTGGCGCGGTGCACGGTCATGAGCCGGACGGCGTCCAGGTCCTCGGCCTCCAGCGGGGCCTGGCCCTCCGCCGCCTGGACCAGGTCGCGCTCGGCCACGAAGTCGATGAAGCCGCGCAGGTCGCGGCCCTCGTCGGCCTCGTACTCGCGGGCCATGCGCATGAGCTTGCGGACGTTGGCCATCCGGCGGTCGCCGGCGGGGAGGGCCAGCAGATGGCGGTCATAGCCCGAGCGCGTGACCGCGCGGTCGATTAAGGTCTCCAGCGAGACGCGCGCCGCCGCGGCGCGGTCCTCGCGGAAGCGGGCGACGAACGCGCGCAGGCGCTCGAGCTGAGCGGGTGGGAGGGCGTCGGCGATCTCGGCGTCCTCCGCCATGACCCGCCATATCCCGCCAGGCCCTGATTTCTTCGACTGCGTCGCCAGCACCACGAGGGTGTCCAGCGACAGGCCACCCAGCGGCGAGGCCAGCACCGAGTGCAGGGCCAGCTCGTCCAGCGGGTTCGCCAGGGCGGCCAGGTAGGCGCGCAGGTCGGCCACCTGCTGCTGTGCCCAGTAGCCGCGGCCACCGAGCACGTGCGTGGGTATGCCGCGCTCCTCCAGCGCCCGCTCGTACACGCCCATGTGGGTGGTGGCCCGCAAGAGCATCACGCAGTCGGAGTAGGTGTAGGGCCCGTCGGGGCCGACGAGCTCGTGGAGGCGCTTGGCCAGCAGCCGCGCCTCGGCCGCGCGCCAGACGGTGGCCCCGGTGGAGCCCAGGCGATCGCCGAAAGGCCTGGCCTCGGCTTCACCCTCGGACGCCGGGAAGCGCTCGTCCCAGCGGCCCTTGTTGCGGTCGGTCACCAGCAGCTCCACGCACGGGTCGGCCCGTGGCGGCTTCACCCGTGACCCGGGCCGCTCTACCAGGTGATCGAAGTCCTCGCCCCACAGACCCCCGAAGGTCAGGTCGATGACGTCCAGCACCTCGCCGCGACTGCGGAAGTTCACGCTGATGCGCTCGGCCCGTCCCCGCTCGCGGGCCGCAGCCAGGTGGCGGCGGAACACCTTCACGTCGGCGTGGCGGAAGCCATAGATCGACTGGCGCTCATCGCCGACCCGGAACAGGTTGTCGTGCTCCAGCAGGTCCAGCAGCTGGTTCTGCAGTGGGTTGGTGTCCTGGAACTCGTCGACCATCACGTGCGTGAAGCGCTGCCTGTACTGCTCGCGGATGCCCTCGTGTGCCTGCAGCAGGTCGCGGGCCACCAGCTCGAGGTCGTCGAAGTCCAGGCCCGAGCGCTGCCGCTTGAGCCGGGCGTAGTGGCCATCGTGGAGGGCCATCAGCTCGCGTACGAGCACGTGGTCGTTGTGCTCGCGATGGTGCGCGCAGTAGGCGCGATAGGCCTCGTGGGCCTGCCAGTAGGCCTCGCAGGCCGGGCCCTTCAGCGCGTTGGCGCCGCCCTTGAAGACCAGCTTGGCGAACTCGGCCGGATCGGCCACCTCGTCCGTTCCCAGCCGCTCCAGGAGCTCGGTGCAGCGCTCGAGCTTGGCCCGGGCCTTGCCCACCGTGACGCCCTCGGCCGCCCCGATCTCCGCCAACGCGGCAGCGATGGCGGCAGGCAGCGACTCGCGCTGGCCCGCCGCCCGGGGCGGAGCCATCTCGGGCAGCCGCGGCCTGGCATGGCCCTGGCTGCGCAGGTGCGCGTATGCGGTGCGCACCATGTCGGCCAGCTTGTCCGGGGTGTAGGCGGCCAGCAGCGCGAGGCGCCCGGAGTCCTGGCCGCTGCCCACGAAGTCGCGCAGCGCGCGGTCGAAGGCGTCGATGGCCAGCCGCGCGGCCTCCAGCGCGTCCAGAACCCTGAACTCGGGGTCGAGGCCGGCGGCCAGCGCGTGCGTGCGGAGCAGGCGGGCGCAGAAGCCGTGGATGGTCGAGATCCACGCCCCCTCGGACTCCCGCGCACGGTCGGCCTGGTCGAGCTCGAGGAAGCGCTTGCGCACGCGGCCCGTGAGCTGGGCCGCCGCCTTCTCGGTGAAGGTGATGGCCAGGATGGAGTCGACCGGACAGTCGTCGTCCAGCACCGCGCGCACGAACCGCTCCACCAGCACGGAGGTCTTGCCGGTGCC
>JBBJOH010000120.1:0-4916 GCA_037720995.1 Thermoleophilaceae bacterium | reverse complement strand
TGCTGCAGGAACGCTCCTTCTTCGGGGTCAACCGGGTGACCACCTCGGCCGACGGAAGGCTGCACTACCTGGAGAACGGCACCACGCGCCATGGGGCGCAGGACACCACGCCGGACCGGCGACGAACGCCGCTCACCTACTTCCATCCCTCGGGGCCCGTGGGGCAGCTGATCGCGGGACTGCCCGCGAGCGCTACGCGGCGGACGGCGGTGATCGGCCTGGGCGCGGGGTCGATGGCCTGTCACAGCCGGCCAGGAGACTCCTGGACCTTCTACGAGCTCGATCCCACGGTGGTGCGGATCGCCCGCGACCCGCGCCTGTTCACCTACCTGCGCGACTGCCGCGGTCGCTTCGGCGTGGTGGAGGGCGACGCGCGGCTGTCGCTGGAGCGGGCCGCCGGCAAGCGCTACGGCCTGCTGGTGGCCGACGCCTTCTCCTCCGACGCCATCCCCACCCACCTGCTCACGCGCGAGGCGCTGCGCCTGTACCGCTCGCGGCTCGAGCGGGGCGGGGTGATCGCCTTTCACATCTCCAACCGCTTCCTCAGCCTGGAGCCGGTGCTGGGCAACCTGGCTCGCGACGCCGGGCTGTCGTGTGTGGCCCAGAAGGAGCCCACGCGCGTGCTGGGCCACCCGCGCGGGAAGATCCCGTCGCAGTGGGTGGTGATGGCGAAAGCCCGCGCCGACCTGGGTGAGGCGGGAGCAGACCGGCGCTGGCACGGCTGTGCCCGCAGGCCGGGCGACCGGGTCTGGAGCGACGACTTCTCCAGCCCGATCAGCGCGCTGCACCTCGGCTGAGCGGAGCTGGAGCCGGTGCCCTAGCTCTCCGGGTCGTCGGGATAGCGCTCGCCGGCCGCCGCTCCTACGGGCACGGCCTCGTCCAGCCCGGCCAGGTCCTCGTCGCTCAGCTCGATCTCGAACGCCGCGGCGTTCTGCTCCAGGTAGGTGCGGCGCTTGGTCCCGGGAATCGGGAAGACGTCGTCGCCCTGGGCGTGCACCCAGGCCAGCGCGAGCTGTCCCGGTGCCACATCCTTATCGCGGGCCAGGGCCTCCACCTTCTCCACCAGCTCCACGTTGCGGTCCAGGTTCTCGCCCGAGAAGCGGGCGTTCTGGCGGCGAAAGTCGCCGTCCTCCAGCGCGTCGGCCGACTTGAAGCGCCCGGTCAGAAACCCGCGGCCCAGCGGGCTGTAGGCCACGAAGCCGATGCCCAGCTCGCGCACCAGCCCCAGCAGCTCCTCCTCGACGTGGCGGGTCCAGAGCGAGTACTCGGTCTGCAGCGCCGAGATCGGATAGGTCTCGTGCGCGCGGCGGATCGTGGCGGGGGCCGCCTCGGACAAGCCCAGGAAGCGGATCTTGCCCGCATCGGCCAGCTCACCCATCGCGCCCACGGTCTCCTCGATCGGCGTGCCGGGGTCCACGCGGTGCTGGTAGTAGAGATCGATGTGGTCCAGTCCCAGGCGCCGGAGCGAATCCTCACAGGACTGCTTCACGTACTCGGGCCGGCCGTTCACGCTGCGTTCGGACGGATCCTCGGAGCGCACGATCCCGAACTTCGTGGCCAGCACAACCTCGTCGCGGCGATCGGCGATGGCTCGGCCCACCAGCTGCTCGTTCGCACCCGACCCGTACATGGCGGCCGTGTCCAGGAAGTTGACGCCCAGCTCGATCGCGCGGTGGATCGTGGCGACCGACTCCTCGTCGTCGCCCTCGCCGTAGAACTCCGACATCCCCATGCAGCCCAGGCCCTGGGCCGACGCGGTCAGTCCCTGGCTTCCCAGCGGTCGCTGGTCGATCATGTGCCTCTCCTCGCTCGGGTGGTTCCCCGAGCCACGTTAGAGGTGGCTATCCGACCGCTACGCCGTTGCGGCCGCGGCGCTTGACCTCGTACAGCGCGCCGTCGGCACGCCCGAACAGGTCGGCGCGGTGCTCCCTCGGCCTGAAGGCGGCTACCCCGATCGACACGGTGGGGCCGCCGAGCGCGGCGATGGAGGCGCGCAGCCGCTCCCCGAGGGCGTGCGCCTCGGACTCGTCGGTGCGTTCGAGCAGGACGGCGAACTCGTCCCCGCCGATCCGGAACAGGCGATCCCCTTCGCGCAGCTCGCCGCCCAGGACGGTGGCGCAACGCACGAGCACGTCGTCACCGGCGCGGTGCCCGAGCGAGTCGTTGACCGCCTTGAAGGAGTCGACGTCGACCACCATCAGCGAGAACGAGCGCTGCTGGCGGCAGGCCTCCTGCAGGCACGTCTGAAACGTGACCTGGTGCCCCAGCTCGGTGAGCGGGTCCTGCGCCGCCCGCTCGTGCAGGTCGGTGATGGCGTGGGCCGTCTGCAGCGCGCTGCCCGCCTGCGCGGCCAGGAGCTCGAGCAGCTCGACGATCGCCTCGGCCCCGGCCTGGCGGAGCACCTCGTGGCCGGCGAACCCGCGGCCGGCGGGCTCCCCGATGGTGTAGACCGAGGTCATCGACTCGACCCACTCGGCCACCTGCCTGAGGGCGGCGGGGGCCAGGGCAGCCAGCCGCTCCGCGTGGGGGCCGTGCGCCACCGGGTCGGAGCGCTCGTCCGCCTCCGGGAAAGCCAGCAGGGCGGACTCCATGCCCGCGATGTCACAGGCGGCGACCGTGACCTCTCCGAGGATCGCCCCCGCGTGGCGCAGGGTGCTGAGATGCGAGGCGTGTCGGGCCAGGCGCTGCGCGCGCGACTCGAGGGGCTGGCCGCCCAGCTCCTCGATCCGCCGCCCGAGCAGCTCGGCGCACCACGTCAGGGTGTCGGCCACGGCGTCCGGGAGCGGCCGCTCGGACTCCACGTTCAGCACCCCGATCACCTGCCCGCCGGTCCGCATGGGCACGCACGCCTCCCCGCGGACGGAGGGGACGGCCTCGAGGTAGTCGTCCGACGCTCCCGTGTCGGCGACGATGGTGGGGGTCCCGCTCTGGAAGGTCTGGCCGATCACCCCCGTCCCGGGCGGTATGCCGTCGAAGACCTGCCAGTAGCGCGTCACGGCCTGGCAGCGCAGCCGCCCGCCGCGCTCTAGGTAGATCGAGGGCATGAACGCCGCGTCGGCCGCCAGCCAGTCGACCACCGCCCGGCAGGCAGCCTTGGCCGTGCTCGCCGGCTCGAGCAGTAGCGACAGCTCCCTCGCCACCTGCTCCCTCGGGACTCTGGGGGCGGGCATGTTGATCTCTTCGGCACCGCCTCTCGACTGCTCAAGCATCGACCCTGGTCTACCTATCCGTCCGGGGCGCAGCCGCGCTCCCCAACTCGGCAGCATCGACCAGCGCCTTGACCACGGTCGTGCGCAGATCCTCCTCGGGGTGCCACAGCACCCCCAGCGCGAAGGAGCGCTCGGGCAGCTCCAGCGCCTCGATCACCTGGTCGGGCTCTGACCACCCGGTCACCACGAGCCCCTCGCCCACCTCGGCCACGCCCTGGTGGTGGTGCGACTTGACCGACAGGCTGTCGCGCCCGGCGGCGCGGGCGGCCAGCGACCCGGGCTCCAGGTGCACGTCATGGTCGCCGAAGGTGCCCGGGGTGTGGCGGTGCTCCTCGTGGCCCAGCGAGTCGGGCAGGTGCTGGTCGATGGTGCCCCCGCAGGCCACGTTGAGCATCTGCATGCCGCGACATATGCCGAGCACGGGCATGTCGCGTCCAAGCGCCGCATGGGTCAGGGCGAGCTCGAAGCGGTCGCGCTCGGGCCGGCTGCCCTTGGTCTCCTCGTGGGCGCGGGCACCGTAGGTGGCGGCGTCGACGTCGGTGCCGCCGGCCAGCATGAGGCAGTCCACGCGGTCCAGGACCAGCGAGGGGTCCTCGGCCGCGGCGTCGTCGGGGCACACGATCAGCGCCACGGCCCCGGCGCTCTGGATCGCGCGCACGTAGTTGCGCGGGGCCATCGCCACCTCGGTGTCCCAGGCTCCCCAGCGCACCCTCTCCAGGGCGGCGCAGATTCCGACGGCGACGCTCACGGCCCGGGGCGGTCAGGCCTATCGAGCCGCGGTGGCGGGCGGTCGGTCCCCGCCTCGCAGCACCTTGCGGTCGACCACGAAGCCGCCGAAGGGCACCACGGCCCCGACCAACACGCCGATGCCCGTCGCCAGGCTCCAGCCGGCCGGCTTGAACACCATCAGCGCCAGCACCACGTAGGCCACGAACAGGGCGCCGTGGATCGGGCCGAGAATGCTCACGCCGATCGGCGCATCGTGGGCGTGCTTGACGTAGGTGGCGACCAGCAGCGCCAGGAAGCTGGTCGCCTCGGCCACGGCGACCAATCGCAGGGGACGGAGGAGGCTCATGTGGGCGCAGTATGGCTATGACGGCGAGAGCGATCGCGTAGGGGTAAGCCCGGCGGCCAACAACCGAGCGCGGCTGACCACGCCCTGCTGATGTCCGGGGATCCGCGCGACCGGCGGGTCGGCCTCTACAACCGACCCCACCCTGCCCGGCCAGGGCGGTCCGGCCGATTGACCGCCACTGTCACCATCAAACCGACCGCACCACCCTGGATGGGCCGAGTGCGGTTGGTCCTGAACGCCCCTTCACACACACGCAGAGGACGAGGAAGCGATGGTGAACATGGCATCGAGCGCACGCAGCCAGCTCTCGCTGTGGGAGCCGGCTTCTGGTAGCTAGGAGGAAGCGGCGACCGGGACCGGCTCCGGCTCGGCCTCGACGCGAAAGGCCGTCGGCGCGAGCGGTCCCACCGGGGGCAGCAGCCCGGCCAGGATGTGCTCGGTGCCCCCGATGTGCTCGCGCATCAGCCGCACGGCCTGCGGCGCGTCGCGGCGCTCGATCAGCGTCACCAGCCGCCTGTGCTGGGAGTTGGAGCGGGTGAGCACGTGCTGAGGGTGGGGAATCCGGGCGAGCAGGTCGCTCATCTGGCCCTGCAGCTCGGTCATCGAGGTCATCAGGCGCGGCGAGCGGGCGG
>JBBJOH010000119.1:0-4973 GCA_037720995.1 Thermoleophilaceae bacterium | reverse complement strand
TGTTCTCCTGGCCCAGCGCGCAGTCGGCGGTGATGGGTCCCCAGCAGCTGGCCGGGGTGCTGTCGATCGTGGCCCGGACCTCGGCCGAGGGGAAGGGGATCGAGTACGACGAGGACGACGACGCGAAGATGCGCGCCGCGGTGGAGGCCCAGATCGAGTCCGAGCAGACCGCCCTGGCCAACTCCTCGCGCGGCTACGACGACGGCATCATCGACCCGCGCGACACGCGCCCGGCGCTGGGGATGGCGCTGTCGGCCGTGCACTCGGCGCAGGTGAAGGGAGCGGAAGGCTTCGGCGTCTTCCGGATGTGATGGCGGGCTCGATTCAACGGGTGCTCGTGGCCAACCGTGGTGAGATCGCGAGGCGGGTGTGCAAGACCTGCCGCCGCCTGGGCGTCGGCACCGTGGCCGTCTACTCCGAGGCCGACGCGGAAGCCCTGTTCGTGCGCGAGGCCGACCGCGCGGTCGCCATCGGCGGCCCCGCGCCGGCCGACTCGTACCTGCGCGGCGACGCCATGATCGACGCGGCCCTCTCCGCGGGCGCCGACGCCATCCACCCCGGCTACGGCTTCCTGGCCGAGAACGCGGACTTCGCTCGCGCGGTGACCGCCGCAGGCCTCACCTGGATCGGTCCCTCGCCCGAGGCGATCGAGGCGATGGGCTCGAAGACCGATGCCCGTGACCGCATGGAGCGGGCCGGCGTGCCGGTGCTGCCGGGACAGCGCCTGGACGCCCGGATGGGCACAGACGGTGAGGCCGGCGACGCGCTGACGACGATCGCCCAGGCCATCGGCTTCCCGCTGCTGGTCAAGGCCTCGGCGGGCGGTGGGGGCAAGGGCATGCGCCTGGTCGAGGCGCCACCCCAGCTCGAGGCCGGGGTGGAGGCCGCGCGCCGCGAGGCCGCGGGCGCGTTCGGTGACGAGACCGTCTTCCTCGAGCGCTTCGCGCCGCGCTCTCGGCACGTGGAGATCCAGATCCTGGGCGACTCCCACGGCACGGTGGCCGCCCTGGGCGAGCGCGACTGCTCCGTCCAGCGACGCCACCAGAAGGTGATCGAGGAGTCGCCCTCTCCGGCGGTGGACGACGCGCTGCGCCAGGCGATGAGCGCGGCCGCGGTCGCCGCCGGAGAGGAGCTTGCCTACGTGGGAGCGGGCACCGTGGAGTTCCTGCTCACCGAGCAGGGCGAGTTCTTCTTCCTGGAGGTCAACACCCGGCTGCAGGTAGAGCACCCCGTGACCGAGCTGGTCACCGGGCTGGACCTGGTGGAGCTGCAGCTCCACGTGGCCGAGGGCGGTGCGCTTCCGTCCGAGGCGTTGTCGCCGGTCATGCGCGGGCACGCGATCGAGGCGCGCCTGTACGCCGAGGACGCGGCCAATGACTTCCTGCCGGTGACCGGCACGCTGTCGCGCTTCTCGGTCCCCGGCGACGTGCGCGTGGACACCGGCGTGGAGGACGGGGCCGAGATATCCCCCTACTACGACCCGATGGTGGCCAAGGTGATCGCCCACGGAGCTACCCGGGCCGCGGCGGCCCGGCTGCTGGCCGACTCGCTGGCCCGCGCCCAGCTGCACGGCACCATCACCAACCGCGACTTCCTGGTGGGGGTTTTGCGCCACGAGGAGTTCCTGGACGGCCGGGCCGACACGTCTTTCCTGGAGCGCCACGACCCGGCGCAGCTGGCCGCGCCGCTTCTGTCGGGTGAGTCCGAGCGCCTGGCGGTGGCCGCGGCAGCGCTGGCGCTCCAGGCGCGGCGGCGTCGCGACGCGCGCGTGCTGGCCGCGATGCCCAGTGGCTGGCGCAACGTGCCCGCCGCGCCGCACGAGATCACGTTCCACGGAGGCGACGGCGCGCTCGCCGCGGGAGTCCGCGCGCTGGTGGTCGCCTACGCCTTCGACCGGGCGAACAGGCTGGTCACACTGACGGTCGACGGGGAGGCGATCGAGTCGCCCGTCCTGCACGCCTGCACGCCGGAGGTGGTGGACCTGGAGGCCCGCGGCCACCGCTGCCGATACGCGGTGAACGCCGAGCCGAGCGGGGCCGTGCACGTGAACACCGAGTCCGGCCAGGTCTCGCTTGCCGAGCAGCCTCGCCACCCCCGGGCCGAAGAGGACGCGGCGGCGGGGTCGCTGGCCTCCCCTATGCCCGGTGCGGTACGGAAGGTGCTGGCCGCGGCCGGCGAGCAGGTGGACAAGGGCCAGCCGCTGCTGGTGATCGAGGCGATGAAGATGGAGCATGAGATCGTGGCGCCCGTGGCCGGACCAATGGAGGAGATGCGGGTGGCCGAGGGCGACCAGGTGGACGCGGGCACGATCCTGGCCGTGATCGGGGACCCGAAGTGACCTTCGAGAAGCTGCGCTACGCGGCGGCGGGAGGTGTGGCCACCATCACGCTCGACGACCCCGGCACCCGCAATGCGCTGGGAGACCAGACCCTGGACGAGCTGATCGGCGCCTTCGAAGCGGCGCGCGACGACGAGGACGTTCGCTGCGTGGTGCTCACCTCCTCGCACGACCAGGTGTTCTCCGCCGGAGGCAACCTCGAGACCTTCGCCGCCGGCGTGCCGCTGGTGCACAAGCACCTGGGAACGGAGCGCTTCCCAGCGCTCTTCCGCCTGATCGGCGAGCTGGGCAAGCCGACGATCTGCAAGGCCAACGGCCACGTGCTGGCCGGCGCGCTGGGCGTGGCGCTGGCGTGTGACCTGATCGTGGCCGCCGACACCGCCGGCTTTGGCACCCCCGAGATCAACGTGGGGCTGTTCCCCTTCATGATCATGGCGCTGGTCTACCGCGACGTCCCGCGCAAGAAGACCACGGAGATGCTCCTGCTGGGCGAGCGCCTGACCGCGGCGCAGGCGCTCGAGGCGGGGATCGTGAACAAGGTCGTGCCGCGCGCCGGGCTGGACGCCGCCGTGGACGAATGGGCCGACAAGCTGGCTTCGAAGTCCCCGCTGCTGATGAAGATGGGCAAGGACGCCATGTTCCGCTCCCAGGACATGGCCTTCGCCGAGGCGCTGGACTATCTGCGCGGCAACCTCACGGTGGCGCTTTCGACCGAGGACGTGGTGGAGGGCGTGACCGCGTTCATGGAGAAGCGCGAGCCGCAGTGGAAGGGCCGGTGAGCGCAGACGTGGGCGGCTCTAAGCGGGAGGAGCGCAGGGCGGGCGCTGGCCGGACCAGCACCGCACCGACCCCCTCCCGGGTCTTTCGCGACGGCCTGCTCGCGGGGCAGGTGGCGATCGTGAGCGGCGCGGGCTCCGGGCTGGGTCGCGAGACCGCGCTCGAACTCACCCGTCTGGGCGCGATCGTCGTGGGCTGCGGGCGGCGCCTCGAGCCTGTCGAGGAGACCGCGTCGCTCGCTGCGCCCGGCTCCTTCGACGCCGCCTCCTGTGACATCCGCGAGGAGGACCAGGTCGACTCGCTGGTGGACGGCGCGCTGGAGCGCCACGGGCGGATCGACCTGCTGGTCAACAACGCCGGCGGCCAGTACCTGACTCCGGCCGAGGACATCACGCCGAAGGGCTTTCGCACGGTCATGCGCCTGAACGTCGAGGGCACCTGGCTGATGACCCACGCGGTGGCCACCAAGGCGATGATCCCGTCGGGCAACGGCGGCAAGATCCTCTCGATAACCCTCTCGCCCCACAACGGGATGCCGGGCATGGCCCACTCCTCCGCCGCCCGGGCGGCGGTGGAGAACATGATGAAGGTGCTGTCGATCGAGTGGTCGCGCTTTGGCATCCTGCTCAACGCGATCGCCCCGGGCCAGTTCGGCACCGACACGTTCATGTCCAAGTACCCCAGGCCGATCGTGGAGGGGATGGCCTCCACGATCCCGCTGGGGCGCCTGGGCCGCCCCGAGGAGGTGGCCTGGCTGGTGGCCCACCTGGCCTCGGCGGCGGGCGACTTCACCTCCGGCTCGGTGATCACCGTCGACGGCGCCCGCGACAACTGGTTCGGACAGTGGCCCCCGACCGCGCTCAGCGGCGCGGGCGGCAGTGTTCCAGTCGAGGAGCGCAGCCCGGACACCACCGCACGGTCCTCATCCTCCGAGGAGCGCAGCCCGAAGTGAACGCCGGCCGCGTCACACCGGCGGACTACGCCACGATCCTCGAGGAGCACGCGAGCTTCTGGGGCGAGCGCGACCTGCGGCCCGCCCACCATCCGGCGCTCGTGCACGAGCTGGCCGACACCTCGGTGGCGCTGCGCGAGGAGGAAGGGGCGCTGGTGGGCTACCTGTTCGGGTTCGTGGTCCCCGAGTCAGGCGTGGGCTACGTGCACCTGATCGGCGTCCGAACGGGCTATCGCCGCCACGGCCTGGCCACGCGGCTGTGGGGGGAGTTCGAGCACCTGGCGCGGGCTCGGGGAGCCACGTCGCTGAAGGCGATCACCACGCCGGCCAACGAGATGTCGATCGGCTTTCACCGCTCGATGGGCATGGCGGTAGAGCGCGTGGCCGACTACGCCGGCCCGGGCCAGGACAGGATCGTCTTCACCCGTCCGCTGGACTCCGCCGGGCGCCGCGAGCTCGATCACGTGCTGGTGGCCGCACCGCCCGATAGCGAGGCCGAGGCGCGGCGCTTCTACGGCGAGCTGCTGGGCCTCTCCGAGATTCCCCAGCCGCCGACGCTGAACCGGCCCGGCGTCTGGTTCCAGCTGGGCGCCCAGCAGCTGCACATCGGCGCGTACGAGGAATTCGAGCCGACGGCCAAGGCGCACCCCGGGCTGCGCATGGGGGCGGACGAGCTGGACGCGGTCGCCGAGCGCCTGACCCGCGCCGGGGCCGAGGTGCGCTGGGACGATCGCTTGACCGACCGGCGGCGCTTCTACACCGATGACCCGTGGGGCAACCGGCTCGAGCTGCTGGCCTACGACGGAGGGTGAGAACCGAACGACGGCTTGGGCGATCGGGGCTAGCGCCCGTTGCGGTACGCCTCGGCCGACCCGGTGGCGTCGACCGCCTCGGATATCCGCTCCA
>JBBJOH010000118.1:0-5006 GCA_037720995.1 Thermoleophilaceae bacterium | reverse complement strand
CGCCGGCGCGGCAGCAGCGAGGAGTCGGTGTGCAGCACCGCCTCGTTGGGCTGGAAGGCGATGGCGCCGAGCACGTCGCGCTCCGCCTCGGTGGGGCGGGCCAGCATGCCCAGCGCCTGGTCGGAGTGGGCGGCCACCACCACCTCGTCGTAGCGCTCGGTCTCGCACCCGTCGGCGGAGACCTCGACTCCGTCCGGGGTGCGCTCGATCGAGCGGACCGGCGTGGACGTGCGGATGCGGTGGGAGAACGGGCGAGTGATCGCCTCCACGTAGCGGTGAGAGCCGCCGGTCACGGTCCGCCACTGCGGCCGGTCGGAGAAGCCGAGCATGCCGTGGTTGTGGAAGAAGCGGGCCAGGAAAGCGGCCGGGAACGACCACATCTGCTCGGGATCGGCCGACCACACGGCCGAGGCCTGGGGCACGATCAGCCGGTCGCAGAACCACTCGCCGTAGCCCCCTTCCCGAAGGAGCTCGCGCAGCGACGGGCCTTCGTCGGGACGCAGCTCGAGCAGCTTGCGGGCGTCGCGGTTGAAGCGCACGAGGTCGGCGATCATGCGCGCGAAACGGGGATCGGCCAGGTTCGAGGGCTGGGCCAGGAGCCCCCGCGGGGTGCCGGCGTACTCGAAGGACCCGGAGTCGTCGCTGACCGAGAAGCTCATGCGCGACTTCTGGGTCTCTACGCCGAGCTCGGCCAGCAAGGGCTCGAAGTTGGGGTAGTTGCGGTCGTTGTAGACGATGAAGCCGGTGTCCACCCAGTGCGTCTCGTCGCCGAGGTCGGCACGCACGGTGTTGGTGTGCCCGCCCGCGTAGTCGTTGGCCTCGTACACGGTGATCTCGTGCTCGGGGTGAAGCCGGTGGGCGCAGACCAGGCCGGCGATGCCGGCCCCCACGATCGCGATCCTCATCGCTTCGCCGCGACGAGCAGCGCGGCGCCTCCCGCCGCGGCGGCTCCAGCGAGGGCGACCGTGCCCCAGCGTGCGTTGTCGGGGAGCTTGCCGGCCGGCACGGCGAGGGTGGCCGCGATGTCGGTCAGGTCGGAGCCGATCGTCAGGGCCAGCCACGGGGCGAGGCGGTCGGGATCGTCGAGGGTGAGCAGCATCCCCACCGACAGCGCTATGTCGCGGGCGCCCAGGCCACGCAGAGCGACCTTGACGGGCCCGCGCTTGGCGTCGCGACCGATCCAGCGCGCGGCTACGGTCTCGGGAGCCGCGAGCAGCCCCGCGCCGAACGCGATCCGGCCGGCGGCGAAGGCGATGGTCGTGGCGCGGGTGGAGGCCATAGGCTCGTTATTACGCGAGAGGCGTGTGCTCCGATCAGTCGTACGCGTGGCGCGGGTGGGTTAGATTCAGCGCCGAGGCCGCCCGCTACGGAGGAGAAGAGGTTGGACACCAGCCGCAGCAGCAGGCTGTCTCGCCGCCCTGGCCCCGTCCGCCGCCGGCGGATCGTCGCGCTGTCGGTGCTGGCCCTCGCCGCGCTCCTCGCGGCTGTGGCCGGCGCGGTGGTGGGCCTCTCCGACGACGGGGGGGCACGGCAGAGCTCGGGGGCGCGCGCGGGCCCGGGTCCGGGGGCGCCCGCCGGCCCGCGCGCGCGAGCGTCCGACCGCCCCTCGGCGGCCCGGGCGATGTCCTTGGAGCGTCGCGTGGGGGAGCTCCTGGTCATGAGCTTCGACGAGCGCGTGGCTCCCCCCTACATCCTGCGCCGGCTTCGGACCGGGCAGGGGACGGGGGTGGTCCTGTTCGCCAAGAACGCGCCGGACCCGGCCACGGCGCTGGCGTTGACCTCGCGGCTGCAGAAGGCGGCCGGCGGCTCCGCACTGGTGGCCACCGATCAGGAGGGCGGCCCGATCCGGACGCTGCCCTTTGCTCCACCCGAGGCCTCCCAGGGACGCCTCGACGCAGCCGGGGCCGCCGGGCAGGCCGCCCGCGACGCAGCTCGCGGCCTGCGCGCCAACGGGGTGAACGTGAACCTGGCGCCCGTCGCCGACGTGGCGGAGTCGCCCGGCTCGGTGGTGTCGGGGCGTGCCTTCCCCGGCGACGCCCGCGCGGTGGCCGGCCTGACCGGTGCCGCGACCAGGGCCTACCGCCGCGAACGGGTGGGGGCTACCGCGAAGCACTTCCCCGGCCTGGGGAGAGCGACGGAGAACACCGACGACGCGCCGGTCACGCTCCCGGCATCCAAGGCGGCGCTTCAGGGCAGCGACCTGGTCCCGTTCCGGGCGGCGATCGAGGCCGGCACGCCCCTGATCATGTCCTCCCACGCCCTGTACCCGGCGCTCGATCCGCGCAGGATCGCCTCGCAGTCCGCCGCAGTGCTGCAGGCGCTCCTGCGCGATCAGCTTGGCTTCCGCGGCGCGGTGATCACCGACTCGATCGAGGCCCAGGCCGTCCTGGACCGCTCGGACGTGGCCGAGGCCGCCGAGCGCTCGGTCACCGCCGGCAACGACCTGATCCTGATGACCGGCTCGGGCAGCTTCAACCAGGTCCAGCCGCGCCTGCTGGCTCGGGCGCGGAGGGACTCACGCTTCCGGGCCAGAGTCACCGAGTCAGCCGACCGGGTCCTGAAGCTGAAGCGGCGCCTGGGCCTGCGGATCGGGTGACTGACCCAGCTGCGCCGGCGCGTCGATCAGGGCGCGGCAGCCACGGACGTGTCCTCTTCCGTGCGCATCTGCAGGATCCCGACACGCCCATCCTGCCCCAGGTCGACGAAGCTGTGGTCGCGGAGCGCCTTGCTGAAGACCTGGACGACGCCCTTCCACTCGGTGATGTCGTCGAAGATGACGATGCCGTCGTCGGCGAGCAGTCCTCGGAGGGTGGCGAACTCCCGCGCGAGGTGACTCTCCTCGTGGTTCCCGTCGAGGAGCACGAGGTCGAAGCGCCGGCCGCACAGCCGCTCAAGGCTGGAAAGGACGTTCTCGCAGGCGAGTCCCTTTGAGTAGTCGGCCGCGGTATCGACCCCTCCCTCCCCGATCGTCAGCTCAAGAGTGGAGCCGGGGACGATCAGATTGGTGTCGAGCAGGCCGAAGTGATGGAGCAGCGCGAGTACATGCGACTGTGGGTTCTCGATGCCCCGGTGGGTGGTGTTCGGGTCGACCGAGACGACCACCGACCCAGGGTGGCGCCCCCGCACCAGCCACGACAGGTAACAAAGGGAAACGCCTACGAAGTTGCCCACATGCAGGGCGCGCACCGGACGGTTCGAAGGCAGGCGATCTGAGACGAGCCCGGCGGCGTAGTCGAGGGAGTCCTCGGGCATCGAGCCCTCGCGCACCGCGTGCTCGTCGAGACCGCGGTCGAGCAGGAAGCGGATCGCCTCCTCTACGCGCGTGTGCCTGGGGGGAGCCTCCCGGACCACGTCGGCCTCCCGCTCCCGGAGCGCCCTTCGACCCGGGCGAGTGTGGAGCCACCATTCGATCCCCCACGGGGTAAGGAGCCGCAGCGCCCATCGCGCCCGCTGCCTCCAGGGACCGGTCGACAAGAGAGTGCGGACTATTCCGGCGCCTCGCCCGCGGAGCGCTCGAGCGTCCGCGCCATCAGCTCGGCGTGCACCGATCGCTCGCCGCCCGAGCGGCGCCGCCACTCCCCGTCGGGCAGCAGATCCCAGGCGAACGTGTCGTCGGCCAGGCAGCGCTCGAGCGTGTCCTCGACCTCGGCCCGCAGCGCCTCGGACTCGACCGGCGCGAGCAGCTCCACGCGCGTGTCGAGGTTTCGGGGCATGAGGTCGGCCGACCCGATGAAGGAGCGGCGCTCCTCCCCCCGCCGGAAGGTGTAGACGCGCGAGTGCTCGAGGAAGCGCCCGACCACCGAGACCACGCGGATGTTCTCGCTCACGCCCTCGATGCCGGGCTTGAGGCAACAGATGCCGCGCACGTTGATGTCGATCGGCACGCCGGCCTGGGAGGCCTTGTAGAGCGCGCGGATGATGCGACGGTCGACCAGCGAGTTGAGCTTGAGGACGATCCGTGACTCGGCCCCGTCCTGGTGTGCGGCGACCGTCTTCTCGATCTCGGACAGCAGCGAGTCGCGCATGCGCTCGGGGGCGACCAGTGCCTTGTGGTAGCCGGGGGGACGCGCGGCGCCGGTCAGGGCGTTGAACAGCGAGGCCACGTCGGCGGTCAGCTCGCGGTCGGCGGTGAACAGACCGAAGTCCTCGTACAGGCGGGCCGTCTTG
Source organism: Thermoleophilaceae bacterium (assembly GCA_037720995.1). Lineage (GTDB taxonomy): Bacteria > Actinomycetota > Thermoleophilia > Solirubrobacterales > Thermoleophilaceae > JAAYBF01. The sequence goes on along the minus strand of JBBJOH010000118.1, from coordinate 839 downwards.
GCGTGGTAGTTGCCGGTGCCCACGTGGACGTAGTGGCGTACGCCCGGACCCTCGCGGCGGACGATCAGCAGCGCCTTGGCGTGTGTCTTCAGGCCGGGCAGGCCGTGCACGACGTGTGCCCCCGCCTCCTCCAGTGACCGGGCCCAGCCGATGTTGCGGCGCTCGTCGAAGCGGGCCTTGAGCTCCAGCAGGCAGACGGCCTGCTTGCCACGCTCGGCGGCTTCGATCAGCAGCGGCACCAGGGCCGAGTCGTCGGATGTCCGGTACACGGTCATCTTGATCGCCAGCACGTTGGGGTCGTTCACCGCCTGCTCCACCAGCCGCTCCACGCTCCCGGCGAACGAGTCGTAGGGGTGATGGACCAGCAGGTCTCCCGCACGCATGGCGGCGAACACGTCGGGCTTTCCCTCGTGCACGGCGAACGGCCCGGCGTTCACCGGGGTCCAGGGCTCCTCGTGCAGGTGCTGAAAGCCATCCAGGCCGTGGATCTGCCACAGATCGACGAGGTCCAGCTGGCCGTCCACGTCCACCACCTGGTTCTCGTCTATCTCCAGCTGCTCGACCAGGAACTCGCGCAGCTGGAGGTCGACGCCCGCGTCGACCTCCAGCCGCACGGCCTCGCCGAAGCGGCGCGCGCGGAGCTCGTCCTCGACGGCGCGCAGCAGGTCGTCGGCCTCGTCCGAGACCTCGAAGTCCGCGTCGCGGGTCACCCGGAAGACCGCGTGCTCCTCCACCTCCATGCCGGGAAACAGGGCGTCCAGATGGCGGGCCATCACGGCCTCGAGGGGCACGAAGACGTTGTCCCCGAGGTCGATGAAGCGGGGCAGCACCTCACGCGG
>JBBJOH010000117.1:0-5013 GCA_037720995.1 Thermoleophilaceae bacterium | reverse complement strand
GGTGCTGCGCCGCGGCGGGTCTGCTGGTCACCTGCGAGATCGTGCCACGTCGCGCCGGGGTTGCTGGCGTCCCGCCCCTCCGCGTCCGCTCTGGCCCGGTCTGCTCCGCTTACGTCCCCGGCCTGCTCAGGCCCTGAGGTGCCACTCCCGCGCTACGCCAGCAGCGAACGCCCGAGCGGGCAGCCGCCTAGCCCTACTTCGCTTCGAGCCAGTTGCGCCCCGCGGCCACGTCGACCTCCAGCGGCGGGTCCATCTCGAAGGCCCCTGCCATCTCCCGGCGAACGATCTCCGAGGCCTCCTTCACCTCCACCTCGGGCGCCTCGAACAGCAGCTCGTCGTGGATCTGGAGCACCATCCGGGCGCCGAGCCCGGCCTCCCGCAGAGCCGCCCGGGCGCGCACCATGGCCACCTTGATGATGTCTGCGGCGGTGCCCTGGATGACCATGTTCACCGCCAGGCGCTCCCCCAGCGTGCGCGTCTGGTAGTTGCGGGCCCGCAACTCGGGTATCCGGCGGATGCGCCCGAACTCCGTGGCCACGAAGCCCACGTCGGTGGCCTTGGCGACCGTCTCGTCGATGAATCTCTTCACCGCCGGGAACCGCTCCAGGTAGGCGTCGATGAACTCCTGCGCCTCATCCTGCTCGATGCCCAGCCGGTCGGCCAGCCCGAAGGCCGACAGCCCGTAGACGATCCCGTAGTTGACCATCTTGGCCTTCGATCGGGTGCCCGGATCGGGATAGGGCTGCGAAGGATTCGGCATCCCTGCCGAAACCTTCCCACCTCCGAGGATCTGCTCCGCCGTGGCGGTGTGCACGTCCTCGCCCTTGCGAAAGATCTCCTTGAGCACGTCCTCTCCGGCGATATGGGCCAGCAGGCGCAGCTCCACCTGCGAGTAGTCGGCGCTGAGAAGCCGGTGGCCCTCCTCGGCCACGAAGCAGGCGCGGATCTCGCGGCCGAGCTCGGTGCGGATCGGGATGTTCTGCAGGTTGGGGTTGGTGGAGGACAGCCGCCCGGTGGCTGCGGCGGTCTGGTTGAAGGTGGTGCGCAGCCGCCCGTCCTCGCCGACCAGCAGCGGGAAGGCGTCCAGATACGTGGAGGCGAGCTTGGTGAGCTCGCGCCACGTCTCGACCTTGGGAATGATCTCGTGCTCGTCGCGGATGGCCTGGAGCACGCGGGCGTCGGTGGAGAAGCCGGTCTTTCCGCGCCGCTTGCGGGAAAGGCCGAGCTTCTCGAACAGGACCATGCCCAGCTGCTGGGGAGAGCCGATCGTGAACTCCTCGCCGGCCAGCTCCCAGATCTCGCGCTCGAGCTGCGCCGCCTGCCCGGTCACCCGCCTGGAGATCTCGCGGACCTTGGCCACGTCGAGCTTCACGCCTTCGCGCTCCATCTCCACCAGCACGTCCACCAGCGGCAGCTCGACCTCCTCGAACAGCCGCATCAGGTCGAGCTCCTCCAGCTCGGTGCGCTGTCGCTCGGCCAGGGCACGGGTCAGGACGGCCTGCTCCGCCAGCGGGTCCTCCCCGCCCTCCACGCGTGCACCCAGGCCCAGCTCCTCGGCCACGTCGCGAAGCGGGTAGCCGCGGCGCGCGGGGTCCAGCAGGTAGGCGGCCACCTCGGTGTCGTGGTGAAGCGGCGGAGCAATCGAGGGGTCCTCGGAGGAGGCGAGCGACTTCCAGTCGTGCGCCACTACCGGCTTGCCGCCCCAGCCCTGGAGCACCTCGTGCAATCCGCCGGGGGCCGATCCGGCCAGCACTTCACCTCCCCCGGCGTAAGCCGCAAAGCGCATCGGGCCCTCCTCGCCCATGCCCGGGAGCTGACCCTCTTCGGGCTCCGGCCGCTGGGCCGCCAGCGTGGCCAGCTCCCCGACAAGGCCCGCCAGGTCCGCGGGCTTCGCGGGTCTGATCCGAGCCACCACCTCGGCCGAGGCCTCGGGCCGCGGCGCAGCGGCCTCCTCGTCGCCCAGGGCCTCCTCCAGGCGCCGAAGCGGGTCGCGCAGCTCGTACTCGCGGAAGGTGTCGCGCAGCCGCGAGCGGTCCGGCTCGCGCAGGAGCGAACCATCGAGGTCGATCTCCACCGGCACCTGGCGCTGGGCGGTGGCCAGCTGCATGGACAGCCGCGCGTCGTCGGCATGGTCGATCAGGTTCTGCTTGCGCTTGGCGCCGGAGATCTGGTCCACGCTGCTCAGAACCGTCTCCAGGTCGCCGAACTGCTGCAGCAGCTGGGAGGCGGTCTTGTCGCCGATCCCCGGGACGCCGGGGATGTTGTCGGAGGTGTCCCCCTTCAGGCCGTAGAAGTCGGGGATCAGCTCGGGCGGAATGCCGTAGCGGTCGATCACCGCCTCGCGGTCGTAGAGCTTGGTGTCGGTGATGCCGCGGCCGGTGGCCATGACCCGCACCGCGCCCGTCGCCCCCGGTGGGGAATCTTCGATCAGCTGGAAGGCATCGCGGTCGCCGGTGACGACGGTCACCTCGATGCCCTGCTCCTTGGCCTCCGCGGCCAGGGTGGCGATCACGTCGTCGGCCTCATAGCCCTCGGAGCGGATGTTGGTGTAGCCGAAGGCATCGACCAGCGGCTCCATGGCGGGCCACTGCTCCCTGAGCAGGTCCGGCCGCGACGCGCGCCCGGCCTTGTAGTCCGGCGCCACGTCCTTGCGCCCCGAGTGACCGGCGTCCCAGACCACGATCGTGGGCTTCTGGCCGTACTCGGTCATCAGCTTGACGAGCATCGACGCGAAGCCGAAGATCGCGTTGGTGGGCACCCCACGCGAGGTGGCGATCGACTCGGGCAGGGCAAAGAAGGCGCGGTAGACGAGCGAGTTGCCGTCGATCAGGAACAGCTCGCGGGTGGGGTCCGGGGCCATCCGCCCATCGTATTGCGGGCTGCGCCACAGCCTCGGCCGCTGCCGGCCCCTCGCAAGCACGGGCAGACCAGGTCGACCAGGTCGACCAGGTCTGATAGCTTGGATCCATGGCCGATGCGATCACCGTCACCGAGGCGAAGACCCAGCTCTCGCGTCTGATCGAGCGGGCCCGGGCGGGCGAGGAGATAGTGATTCGCCGCGGGCCACGGCCGGTGGCCAAGCTGGTCGCCTACTCGCCCGAGCTCGAACCACGTGCCCCCGGGGACCTGAAGGGCAAGATCTGGATGAGCGACGACTTCCAGGAGCCGCTGGAGGAGTTGGCCGACGAGTTCGGCATCGGGTCTTGACCGGCGTACTCGCCGACACCCACGTCCTGCTCTGGTGGCGCAGCGACGATCCGCGACTCAGCGCCGCGGCGCGCGCGGCGCTGGCGGACCCGGCCGTGCAGGTGTTCTTCAGCGCGGCATCGATCTGGGAGATGGCGATAAAGCAGGCCGCCGGCAAGCTCACGATTCCAGAGGACTTCGTCGCCACCGCGGCGGAGGGCGGCTTGGCCGAGCTTTCGATCTCTGCCCGGCACGGTGTGATCGCAGGGGCACTGCCCCCACATCACCGCGACCCGTTCGACCGCATGCTCGTTGCGCAGGCGCAGAGCGAGAGCTTCCCGTTGATCACCAACGACGAGCGGATCGCCGCCTACGATGTGGGTGTGGTCTGGTAGCGCCGTCGCAGCAGAGCGCCCTCCGCCACATTGGGGCCCGCAGGCCGTCTCTATGATCGGCGGCCCCCGCCATGGCCTCTCCCAGCGCGCAATTCTCGATGACCCTCAGGGTCGAGCTCCCTCACGAGTCCGGCACGCTGACCAAGGTCACGGCCGCCATCGGCAAGGCCGGCGGCGCGATCGCCGCCGTCGACACCGTGGAGGCCGGCGGGTCGGGCACGGTGCGCGACATCACCGTGGAATGCGAGACGCCCGAGCACCGCGGCCGAGTGGTCACGGCGGTCCAAGGCGTACGCGACGCCAAGCTGGTCGAGACCACCGACCGCACCTTCGAGCTGCACCGCCGGGGCAAGATCTACACCGGCCTCTCCTCGCCCGTCAAGACCCGCGACGACCTCTCGATGGCCTACACCCCCGGCGTGGCACGGGTTTGCACGGCGATCGCCGAGAACAGGCAGAAGGCCTTCAAGTACACGATCAAGGCCAACACGGTGGCCGTGGTCACCGACGGCACCGCGGTGCTGGGCCTCGGTGACATCGGGCCGGAGGCGGCCATGCCCGTGATGGAGGGCAAGGCGATGCTGTTCAAGGAGTTCGGCGACGTGGACGCCTTCCCGATCGCCCTGGATACCAAGGACCCGGACAAGATCGTCGAGACCGTGAAGCTGATCGCGCCCACCTTCGGCGGCATCAACCTCGAGGACATCTCCTCGCCGCGCTGCTTCGAGATCGAGCAGCGGCTGATCGAGGAGCTGGACATTCCCGTGTTCCACGACGACCAGCACGGCACCGCGATAGTGGTGCTGGCCGCCCTGATCAACGCGTGCCGCCTGACCGGGCGCTCGATCGAGGACCTCGAGGTGGCCATGGTGGGCGCGGGCGCGGCCGGGGTGGCCGTGGCCAAGATCCTGATGGCCTCCGGGATCAGCTCGATCGTGGCCTGTGACCGCTACGGGGCCATCCACGCCGGTCGCCGGGACTACGAGTCGGGGTCGATGAACGGGCCCAAGGCGTGGCTGGCCGAGCACACCAACCCCGAGCGCCGCGACGGCACCCCGGCCGACGCGCTGGAGGGCGCCGACCTGTTCGTCGGCCTCTCCGGGCCGGGCATCATCTCCGCCGCCGACCTCGCACGCATGAGCCCGGACCCGTTCGTGTTCGCCATGGCCAACCCCAACCCCGAGGTGCGGCCCGAGGAGGCCGCGGCCCACGTGCGGGTGATGGCCACCGGCCGATCGGACTACCCCAACCAGATCAACAACGTGCTGGCCTTCCCCGGAATCTTCCGGGGCGCGCTCGACGTGCGGGCGCAGGCGATCACCGAGGAGATGAAGCTCGCCGCCGCCCGCGGGATCGCGGCCACCGTGGCCGACGAGGAGCTGGCCGGCGACTACATCATCCCCAGCGTCTTCAACCGCGACGTGAGCCTGCG
>JBBJOH010000116.1:0-5045 GCA_037720995.1 Thermoleophilaceae bacterium | reverse complement strand
GAGCGCGGCGGTGCCCCGGGCGGCGTCCAGCCGTGCTCCTCCTCGGCCCGGTGCTCCTCCTCGGCCCGGTGCTCCTCCCACGTTCGGGTCGCCCGATCGAACTCGTGGCGCGCCTGCTCCCAGTCCGCGCGCGGCGGCGGGGCCGTGCCGCGCCGGCGCCGGCCCCAGTCGGGGCTCTCGTCAGTCGGTTTGCTCGGGCCCTGATCCATCGCTTCCCTTCCTGAACTCGACCTCCAGCGCGCCGTCGGCGAAGCGCGCCCCGGTGGTCTCATACGCCGCCAGGGAGGGGGGCAGGATGATAGTTCGCTTGTGATCGCCCACCCGCACCACCACCTCGAGGCCGATCTTCTTCAGCTCGATCTCACCCCGCTGCGCCAGGGGCAGCGGCAGGCGCAGGCGGGCGTGGCCGTTCTCGGCCCACAGCTCCTGGCTCAGCTCACGGTGGAGCACCTCGTGGGCCTCGCACGCCTCGAAGACGGCCTCGCCCAGCTCATCCAGCAGGTCGGGGCCCGAGACCTCGGTGGGCAGCCAGGGCGCCGTGAGGACCGGCACCGGGGAGAAGGCCGACCGTACGAGCTCCATGTGCTGCTGCTGGGCCTCGCGCCAGTCCGCGAAGTAGCCCTCGCCCGCTTCGGCGGGCAGCACCCGGTTCACCACCACGGCGTCGGTCAGGTAGCCGTAGAGGTTCAGGTAGGTGAAGGTCCGCATCGACTCGCGCACCACCATCCGGTCGGGGTTCATCACCAGCCGCACGGTCGTTCGCGACGAGTCGCGGAGGATCGAGTTCATGTCCACCAGGTTGCGCACCAGGCGCTCCATGTCGTCGAATACGGCCTGGCCCGGCAACGGGATGTCCAGCACGCCGCGTGCGAAGGGAGCCGCTGCCGCCATCAGCTTGCCCTGCCAGGGAAAGACCTTCTCCAGCCACCACGTGCAGACATCCGGAAAGGACAGCAGGCGCAGGGTCTCTCCCGTGGGGGCACAGTCCACGATCACGCAGTCGAACTCGCCCTCGGTGTGGTGGCGCTTGATCTGGAGCAGCGAGAAGAGCTCGTCCATGCCCGGAGGCACGGTCAGCTCCTCGGCCGATATGGAGTCCACACCCTGGTCTGAGAGGAGCCTCCCCAGCCACGCCGAGACGGCTTCCCAGTGGCGCTCGATCTCCTCCTGGGCCTTCAGCTCCTGGCCGAACAGATTGTCGGCCACCTGCGTGGGAGCGCTGCCCAGCGGACACTCGAGCGAGTCCGAGAGCGAGTGCGCGGGATCGGTGGACAGCACCACCGTTCGCAGGCCGGCGGCAGCACAGCGCCGAGCCGTGGCGGCCGCCACGCTGGTCTTGCCCACGCCGCCCTTGCCGGTGTAGAGGATGGTGCGCGGGGCCGCCATCGCGGCATCCTATGCCCGGCGCGGGACTACTGGCTCTCGATCTCGCCCGTGTCCCGGGTGCGCAGTCCCATGCCCGTGCGCAGCTCCTTGGCCGCCAGCGACACGGAGTAGGTGCCCGTGCCCCCCGGCTTCCAGGTGAATGAGCCCTGCCCTCGGCGGAAGGTGGCCGTCTTGTTCAGCGACGTCTTGCCGTCCAGGGTGATCACCACCTGGACCGCCGAGCGCTTGGAGACCGAGAAGCCGACCTGGGTCTCCTCGCCCCTCGTGGCGGTGGCGGGCCCCGCCAGCTGGAGATCGGCGGGCTTGGAGATGTAGTCGCGGAAGTTGCGCGTGGTGTTGCAGTAGACGTCGGTGTGCAAACGGTGGCACAGGCCGGCGGTGAACTCGAGCAGCAGGTCGTAGTACTCGCGGGTGGACTCGCGCCCCCGGTAGGAGTAGGTCGACCAGTCGCCGGTGTCGTTGCGGGGCAGCTCCGCCCGGGCCTCGGGCTCGGCCCGGCGCCAGAGGCGGGCGGCGGTGGGGTCGCCGGTGGCCTCGGCGTAGTCGTACAGCCCGATCACCGACTGGAGGAACGCGTTGATGACGAACAAACGCCGCGCGAACGAGTACTGCAGGTAGTGGGTCCCGCCCAGCGGTCCCCGGGTGGCGACGCCGGTGGGCGCCGGGGTGTCGAAGGCGCGGAAGGTCTCGGCCGCGTACGTTCGCCACTTGCCCTGCCCGAGCAGCTTTGAGGCGCGTCCGAAGGCCTGTACCCCGGTGGCGGTGGCCATGCCGCTGATCCAGGGCGGCTTGCCGCCGCCGAAGTCGAAGTAGTACTCGTATGCCTTGAAGCGGCCGCGGGTGACCCGGGTGGCCGCCATCTCGCCCAGCAGCTTGCCAAGAGCGGCCTTGTCGCACGGCACGCCGGTGGGCTTGACGCACGCCCCGTGCAGGGCGTTGGCCTTCTTGAAGTTGGCCAGCGGCTGGAGCTGGAGCCCCTCGCCTACGTAGTACTCGAACAGCATCTGGCTGCCCTTGAACTGCACATAGCCGCGGCTCTTCGGGAAGGGGCTGGCGCGCCAGAACTCGGTGTTGCGTCCGAGGATGAGAAAGACGGGCGTCATCCGGGAGGCGGTCAGCTGCCGGCGCAGGGCGATGGCCTCGACGGTCGCGATCACGCTTTGAAGCTCTCGGCCCCGCTGGCCCTTGAGCTTCGCCCGGCGCGAGCGCGCGAGCGCGTACTGGCGCTTGTAGCGCCTGTACTTGGCCCGCGAGATGCTTCTGCGCTTCAGCGCGGTGCTCAAGGCGCTGGTCACCGCTTTCTGTCCGCGCGTGGGTCCCTTCTTCCGCTTCTTCTTGCTGGCCGACGCTCCGGCGCGCGGAGGCTCGGCCGACGCTCCCGCGCGCGGCGAGGAGGTACTGGTCCGTGGCTCCTTGCCCAGGTCGCCATCCGCACGCGACGGGACGAACGGGTCGTCGACCCTCGTGGCCTCGCCCGACGGGTCGACCCGCAGCACTTCTGCGGCCTGTGCCGGCCCTGCGGCCCACAGCGTCGCCGCTGCCACCGCCGGCGCCAGGAGACTGCATCGTGATCGCGTCATCTCGAACCCCAACCTAGGGAAGGCGCCGAAGTTGCGTGCTGGGCGGTGGGCCCAACCGCCCGCCATCCGGGCTTAGATCCTCTCGCTACTCTCCGCCGGGTCCGCCCGATGATGTGCCCGCCGCCCACGAAGAGCATCATTCGACGTCGCGCCGCCGTCGTCCTGCTGGCCGTCGCCGTCGTTGGGGGCGCCGCCGCGGTGTCTGGTTGCAAGAGCGGCCCCGGCGGGGAACAGGCCGACGCCACCGACCTGCTGACCAGGGCGCTGGACAAGCCGATCAGGAGCGCCGACGTGACCCTGGACGGCGAGTTGAAGATCGACGGTCTCCAGGGGTTCGACAAGCCCGTGCGCATCCAGGCTTCCGGTCCCTACGTAGCGGGGAAAGAGACCATTCCCAAGCTCGACATGGACGTGAAGCTGGGCGCCTTGGGGCAGAGTCAGTCCGTGCAGACCGGCCTTCTGACCACCGGGGATCGCGCTTTCCTGAAGTTCGGGGGCGAGTTCTATGAGCAGCCGAAGGCCGACGTGAGCCGGGCCAATAGGGAGTTGGTCCAGAGCGAGGGCCGGAGAATGGGGCTGCTGGGGCTCGATCCCGCGTCGTGGGTGCGCGACGCCAAGATGGAGAAAGAGGAGAAGGTGGCCGGCACGGACACCGAGCACGTGGTCGTCGAGGTCGACGTGCGGCAGCTGCTCAAGGACCTGAATGCCCTGGCAAGGAAGGTCGCCAACGCGGCCGGCGCAGCGACCGCACCCCGTCCCCCGACGGAGACGCAACTCGACCGAGCCGCCGAGACGGTCAAGGACCCCACCTTCGACATCTACGTGGGCAAGGACGATGGTGTGGTGCATCGGATGTCGGGGAACGTAGCCTTGTCGGTGCCCAAGTCCGAGCGCTCCAGAGTCGATGGGATCACCGGCGGCTCGCTGCGCTTCTCCATGATCCTGACCAACGTCAACGGCGATCAGAAGGTCGAGGCGCCGGTTCGAGCGAGGCCCATCTCCGAGCTGTCCAAGAAGCTTGGCGGGGCGGTCGCCCTCGGTCGGCTTGCCGGCGTAATCCCGGGCATGACCAGGCCGCAGGTCGGCTCCGGCGGAGCCCGCGAGCGGGACCAGGCCATGCAGCGCTACAAGGCGTGCGTGGATCGCACCAGCCCGAGCGACAGCGCCGGCCGTGCCGCGTGCGTGAACGAGCTTCGGTGAGACGGGCAGTGGGCCGACTCCCCCAAGCCGGGTAGCGTCCACACGTGACGCTCATGGACGCAGCCCCCTGGCTCGCACTGGTCGCCGTGCTGATCGTGCTGCTGTGGCTGGACCTGCACTTCTTCGCACGCGGACGCGAGCCCAGCTTCAAGGAGGCCGCGGTGTGGTCGGTCGGCTGGTTGGTGGTCAGCGCCGTGGCGGCGATCGTGGTCTTCGCCCTAAGAGGCAGCGAGGACGCGGTCCTCTTCAGCACGGTGTACCTGATCGAGCGCTCGCTCTCGCTCGACAACCTGTTCGTGTTCCTGCTGCTGTTCTCGTACTTCGGCGTGCCCATGGAGCGCCGGGCCCGGCTGCTGTTCTGGGGCATCGTCGCCGCCCTGGCGCTGCGCGGCGTGTTCATCCTGGCCGGGGTGACGCTGATCGACCAGTTCCACTTCGTGATCTATGCACTGGGCCTGGCGCTGCTGGTGCTGGCCTTTCGCATCTACAAGGGAGTCGACGAGAACGTCGACCCGGACAAGAACCTCATGGTCCGGCTGGTCCGGCGCCTCTACCCGGTGACCGACGACTTCCGCGAAGGACACTGGTTCGTCACCGAGGGCTCCAAGCGCTACGCCACGCCGATGTTCCTGTGCCTGGCCGCGGTCGTCTTCGCCGACATCGCGTTCGCCATCGACTCGATCCCCGCGGCCTTCGCCATCACGCGCGACCCGTTCCTGATCTGGATGGGCAACGTCTTCGCGCTGCTGGGGCTGCGGGCGCTGTTCGTGCTCGTGGAGGGCCTGATCCAGCGCTTTCGCTACCTCGACCAGACCATCGCCGTGGTGCTCGGCGTGGTCGGGATCAAGCTGCTGATCGAGGACCTGGTCAAGATCGGCC
>JBBJOH010000115.1:0-5052 GCA_037720995.1 Thermoleophilaceae bacterium | reverse complement strand
GGCCGCGTGGGCGCCACGGGCGTCGCCTCCAGGCGCCTGACCCGCGGCGCCAGGGACACCCGGCGCCTGCTGCGCGCCTGGGATCTGCGCGGCTGAGCGCTGTCACCCTTGGCAGGTGTCCGTGCCGAGATCGCCCGCCGACGGCTCGACCTGTGGCAGAGCGCAGACCGAACGCCCGGTCGGCCGTGTGGCGGCGCTGTGGCGCTATCCCGTCAAGTCGATGGCGCCCGAGAGCCTGGAGGATGTCGAGGTCTCTTGGCACGGGCTCGCCGGCGATCGCCGCTGGGCCTTCGTCCGGGAGGGTGTGGTCGCAAGCGGCTTTCCCTGGTTGACGATCCGGGAGCGGTCGGACATGGTCGGCTTCCGGCCGTCGTTCCTCGACCCCGGCCGCCCGGACGCCTCACCCACCGTCGTGCGCACGCCGGCCGGTGAGTGCCTCCAGGTCACAGATCCGGCGCTCGCCGCACAGCTTGGCCACGGCGTCGCGCTCATCAAGCAGAACCGCGGCGTCTTCGACAGCATGCCGCTGTCGCTCATCACGACGCAGAGCGTCGACGGCCTCGGCGCCCTGGTCGGCGGCGAGCTGGACGTCAAGCGCTTCCGCCCGAACCTCGTGATCGAGGCCACATCTGGGGCGGACTTCCCTGAAGACGCGTGGATCGGCTCCGTGCTTCGCATCGGCGCGATGCGAATGCGCGTGGACGAGCACGACCGTCGCTGCGTCGTGGTCAACGTCGACCCGGCAACCGAGAAGCGCAACCCGACGATCCTGCGGGCGATCGCGCGCGAGCGCGACGCGTGTCTCGGCGTCTACGGGTCTACCGTCGAGCCCGGTGCGGTGGCCGTGGGCGATCCGGTGACCCTCGTCGGGTAGGCGCACTCACGCGGTGCGCAGGATCGCCGATTGGACGCTGCTCGCCCTGGGGACCGTGGCGGTCGGGTCGGGGCTCGGGGCCCTCGGGCTGCCGTCCTCGTACCTGTTCGGCGCCCTGCTCGCCGGCCTGGCCGTGGCGCTGGCGGCCCCGGGGCGGCTGGAGGTGCCGGGCCGGGCGTTCGCGGGGGCGCAGGCGGTGACCGGCGTGGTGCTCGGCGCCTACCTGGACTCCGAGTCGCTGGCGGTGGTGGCCGACGCGTGGCTGCCCGTGACCGCGGTCAGCGCAGGGACGCTGGGCCTGAGCCTGCTGGCCGGACGCGTGCTGGCCCGGGCCACAGACGCCGACGAGACCACGGCCTCGCTCGGTCTGGTGGCGGGCGGGGCGTCGGGCATCGTGGCCATGGCCGATGAGCTGGAGGCCGACGGCCGGCTGGTCGCCTTCATGCAATACGCGCGCGTGCTGGTGGTGGTGCTGGTCACGCCGGTGGTCGCGGCCCTGTCCCCGGGCACGGGACGAGCGCCGCCTCGACGCAGGCGGCGCCGGTGCTGGGCGAGCCGTCGTGGTGGGCAATCGCCCTCGGCGCGGCTCTGGCGGGGGTGATCGCCGGCCGCGCGATCCGGCTGCCCAATGCGCCGCTGCTTGGTCCTCTGATCGTCTCCGGCGCGGTGACGCTGATCGCCCCGGAGGGCACGTTCGCGGTGCCGGCGCTCCTGCGCGAGGCCGCCTTCGCGGTGATCGGAGCACAGGTCGGCCTGCGCTTCACCACCGACACGCTGCGAGCGGTGGGCGGCCTGCTGCTGCCCGTCACGGTGGCCATCGTCGGGCTGATCGTCGGCTGCTTCGGGCTGGCGGTGCTGTTGCACCTGACCACCTCGGTCTCGCTGGCCGACGCCTACCTGGCCACTACGCCCGGGGGGCTGATCGCGGTGGCCGCCGTGGCCTTCGGAGCCGGTGGGGACACCACGTTCATCGTGGCCGTGCAGGGGCTGCGGCTGCTGGTGATGGTCGTCCTGGCGCCGGTGGTGGTCCGCAGGATGGCCGGGTCTCGGCGGCGGCGACCGGCCGCTGAGTAGGGAGTGAAGCCGGGGCGAAGCTGCCCGGCCTATGGGCAACGGCGGGCACGGTCGAGAGCACAGGCACCCGGGCATGGGCGCACTGGCACAGGCGCATCTACGCTCACGTCGTGCCAGCCGTCCCCCTGCGCTATGCCGCGTTCGCCACCGACCCCTCGGGCGGCAACCCCGCGGGGGTGGTCCTGGACGCGCTGGGGATGGGAGACGAGGAGATGCTGGCCGTGGCCGCCGAGCTGGGCTACTCGGAGTCCGCCTTCCTCTTCCCCCGCGAGCGACCTGGTCACTACGACGTGCGCTACTTCAGCCCCGAGGCCGAGGTGCCCTTCTGCGGCCACGCCACCATCGCCTCAGGCGTCGCCCTGGCCGATGCCGGGGCCGGCGCCGATGCCGGGACCGCGGGCGAGGTAACGCTGCACACCGCCGGCGGCCCAGTGTCCGTGGTAACCGGAGTCGACGATGAAGGGTGGGCCACGGCGACGCTCACGAGCGTGGAGCCATGCGTGACGGAGGCGGCCCCTGGACTGCTGAGTGGAACGCTTGCGGCGCTCGGCTGGACCCCGGAGGAGCTCGATTCCTCGCTTCCGGCCCGCGTCGCCTACGCCGGCGCCTTCCACCTGATCCTGGCCGCCGCCTCGCGTGACCGTCTGGCCCGCCTGAGCTACGACTTCGCTGCGCTCAAGAGCGTGATGCTCGACCGGGACCTGACCACCGTCGACCTGGTCTGGCGCGAGGACGCGACCACCTTTCACGCGCGCAACCCGTTCCCCGTCGGCGGGGTGGTGGAGGACCCGGCGACCGGCGCCGCGGCCGCGGCCTTCGGCGCCTACCTGCGCGACATCGGCGCGGTGTCGCCACCCGTGGACCTCCTGATCCGCCAGGGCCACGACATGGGCCGTCCCAGCGAGCTGCGGGTGCACGTGGACACGGCCGAGCGCCCGGCCATCCGGGTGACGGGAGCGGCCGTACCGCTCAGCGCTACGAGCCCACCGCCTGACGCACGAAGGGCTCGAGCAGCCGGCTGGTCTCCGCGGCCGTAACCTCGGGCGCACCGGCCGGCGACGCCGCGTAGCTCACGGCCAGGCGCACCACGCAGTCGGCCAGACGGCGGGCGTCGTGCTCGCGGACGCGCGGCCACTGGGCGACCAGGACGGAGGTCAGCCTCTCGGTCGCGTGCACGAACAGCGGCTCGCCCCGCACGGTCAGCAGGGGAAGCAGCTCGCCGTCACCGTCACCCGAGGTGATCATGCGCACGAAGGGATCGTCGGCCGCGGCGCGCAGGAAGACCTCGAGGGCGGCCGAGAGCGCCTCGCCGGGGTCATGCGCGTGGGCGCCGAGGGCCTGCTCGACATCCCCCAGGAAGCGGTCGGCCTCGCGGAGGACGAACGCCTGGGCGAAATCCTGGCGCGAGCCGAACTCCTTGTAGAGGGTCTGGCGGCTGACGCCGGCGACCGAGGCCACGTCGGCCATCGACACCTCCCCCCAGGGCCGCTCGCGCATGAGCTCGCGCATCGCGTCGAGCAGCGTGTTGCGCAGCAGCTCGCGCGCCGCGGTGGGATAGGGGACAGCCACGGCCCTCCTAGACCGCCTCGAAGTCGACCTTCTGCTCGACGCCGCAGTCCGGGCAGGCCCAGCCATCGGGCACCTCGCTCCACGGCGTGCCGGGCGGAAATCCCTCGCGCGGGTGCCCGCTGTCCTCGTCGTAGGTGTAGCCGCACTCGGGGCAGCGGAAGGCGCTCACGCGGACGCCGCCCCGCGGTTGACGCGGGTCAGGTCGCCTTCGTAGTGAGCCGCAAGCCTGGGGTCCATCACCCGGCGCCAGAGCGGCGGGATGACGGCCAGGAGCATCATCGTCGCGTAGCCCGAGGGCAGCTCCGGCGCCTCGTCGAAGTGACGCAGGGCCTGGAAGCGGCGCAGCGGGTGGGCGTGGTGGTCCGAATGGCGCTGCAGGTGGTAGAGCAGCACGTTGGAGGACACGTTGTCGCTGTTCCACGAGTGCTCGGGCCGGGTGCGCTCGTAGCGCCCGTCCTCGCGGCGCTCGCGCAGCAGGCCGTAGTGCTCGAGGTAGTTGACGACCTCGAGCAGCGAGAAGCCGTAGACGGCCTGGAGCATCAGCCAGGGCAGCACGTCGAGACCGAACACCGCGGTCAGCCCGCCGAACAGCACGAGGGTCATGGCCCAGGCGTTGAGGATGTCGTTGCGAAGCGTCCAGGGCGATCCGCCCGAGCGCCCCAGGCGCTCGGACTCGAGCTCCCAGGCCGAGCGCAGGCTCCCCGCCACCGTGCGCGGCAGGAAGCGGTAGAAGCTCTCTCCCATCCGCGAGGAGGCCGGGTCCTCCGGCGTGGCCACGCGCACGTGGTGGCCGCGGTTGTGCTCGATGAAGAAGTGGCCGTAGGCGGTCTGGGCGAGCGCCACCTTGGAGAGCCACTTCTCCAGGCTCACCCGCTTGTGGCCCAGCTCGTGCGCGGTGTTGATCGCGATGCCGCCTACCAGGCCGATCGTCAGGGCCAGGCCGAGCTTCTCGATCAGGCTCAGGCCGCCGTGGGCCCAGAACCAGCACGCGGTTATCAGCGCGGCGAACTGCAGCGGGATGTAGGCGTAGGTGCACCAGCGGTAGTAGCGGTCCTGCTCGAGCCACTTCAGGACGCTGTCGGGCGGGTTGCTGGAGTCCTTGCCGATCAGGTGGTCGAGCCCGGGCATGATCCCGTAGACGAACATCGGTCCGAAGAACCAGAACACGCCGAGCCCGGTCAGCTCGACCAGGCCCCAGGCCATGAAGGGGATCAGCGGTACCAGCAGGCCCAGCAGCCACGCGTAGCGCTTGGGGTCGCGCCATCGCGCCTCGTTCAGATCGATGTGCTCGTGGTGGTGATCGTGGTCAACCGCTGCCTCGGACAAGGCGCCTCCCGACAATTCGACTCGTTGGACAACTGTACCCAAGTTGTCAATCGAGCTTACATAAGGGTCGATGATTGTCGGCCGGGTCGGCCGGACGGCGGCTGAGGGCGCGGGCTATATGGTGTCGCGACCTCCATGACCAGCGAGCTACGGGTCCGGGCGCCGCAACTCTCCGCGGACGACCTGCTCGAAATCGATCGTCGTCACGT
>JBBJOH010000114.1:0-5062 GCA_037720995.1 Thermoleophilaceae bacterium | reverse complement strand
CGGCCAGCAGGCAGAGCCGGTCGAGGGAGCTCTCTGCCCTGGCCTTCAGCCCCTCGGCCTCGGCCGCGCGCTTTGAGCGCTCGACCTGCGAGCCGCGCCCCAGCCGTCGCGGACGCATGGCGAAGCCGATCGCGAGCATGACGCCGACGAACAGCAGGTAGATCCAGGCGGAGGGCACCGCCACGAAGAACCAGCCCAGGAGGCCCACCAGGAGCGCGAGCAGGCCGGCGTCGAGCGCGACGGCGAGCGCCATCCGAAGCTGGAGGCGGCGGTCGGCCGGAAGCTGTACCCGCGGCTGGGTCACGGTCAGTAGTTTCGCGAGCCGTGCGAGGCGTCGTCGCAGCCGGCCATCCGCTAACCGCCGCGGCGGGAGCCGATGCGCTGCGGGCGGGGGGCAACGCGGTCGATGCCGCGGTGGCCGCCGTGCTCATGTCCTTTGCCGCCGAGTCCCCGCTCACGGGTCCCGGGGCGGGCGGATTCATGCTCGTCACCTCACCGGAGGGGGAGAGCCACCTGCTCGACTTCTTCGTCGGGGCTCCGGGCCGCGGGCTGGCCAGGCCCACCCCCGCCCCGCTGCTGCCGATCGAGGTCGCCTTCTCGCCCGAGGCGATCCAGATCTTCAACGTCGGAGCCTCCTCCTGCGGCGTCTACGGCACCACCGCCGGGCTGAGCCGAGCGCTCGAGCGCTTCGGTACGGTCGCTCTGGGAGACCTGACCGCCCCCGCCGCCCGGGCTGCGCGGCACGGCGTGGAGGTCACACCGATCCAGGAGTACCTGCTGCAGATCCTCGGGCCGATCTTTCGCTCCACGCCGGAGGGCGCGGCCCTGTACGAGCCCCTCGGGCGACCGGCGCGGGCGGGCGAGCACCTGCGCATGCCCGAGCTGGCTGACCTACTCGAGCGGCTGGGCGACGAAGGACCCGGGTTCCTTCACGAGGGCGACGTGGCGGACGCGATCAGCGACTGGGTGCTCGAACGCGGGGGCCTGCTCACCCGCGATGACCTGGCCGCGTACGAGGTCGTGGAGCGCGAGCCCGCGCGGGCGACCTTCAGGGGGCGCGAGGTGCTCACCAATCCGCCGCCGTCGTCGGGCGGGATCCTGATCGCCGACGCGCTGGAGCTGTTGGAGCGCATCAACCGGCCGGGCGACACCGCCGCGCTCGCGGAGGCGATCGCCTCGACCAATCGTGCCCGCGACCTCGACTTCCTCCAGGGGCTGCACGACGACGGGTACGTCGACCGCTTCCTGGACCCGGTCAAGCTCGACGCCGTGGCGGGCGAGATCGGCTCCCGGCTTGGCTCGACCACGCACGTCTCCGTGATGGACGCCGACGGCGGCTGTGCCACCGTGACCTGCTCCAACGGCTCGTGCTCGGGCGTCGTAGTGCCCGGCACCGGCATGCACCTGAACAACATGCTGGGGGAGGAGGACCTGAACCCGGCGGGCTTTCATCGCCACCCACCGGGTGAGCGGGTACCCAGCATGATGTCGCCCACCGTGGTGCTGCGCGACGGACGCCCGGAGATGGCGCTGGGGTCGGCCGGCTCCAACCGGATCCGCTCGGCGATCGTGCAGACCGTGACGGCCGTCGTGGACGGGGGCTTGGACGCCCAGGCCGCGGTGGACTCGCCGCGCCTGCACGTGGAGGGCGCGCTTCTCGACGCCGAGCCCGGCGTGGATCCCGTGGCCCTGGACGCCCTGCAGGAGCGGGGTTGGGACCTGCGTCGGTGGCGCGAGCGAAACCTCTACTTCGGCGGGGTGCAGGCGGTGGTGCGCACGGCGCAGGGCGCGGTCAGCGGCGGCGGGGACCCACGGCGTGGGGGCGTGGCCATCGTCGTGGAGTGAGAGCCTCGGTGCGGTGCTCGCCCGGTCGACGACCGGGCTGCGCTCCTACCGCTGAGAGCGATTATCCGCGTGGGCGGCTCAGCACGAACTCCGTCCACCCGCCCGCCTCGCGCTCGCTGAGCGCCAGGCCCTGCTCGTGGGCCCAGGCGGCCAGGTCGATCGCGGCTTCGGGGTCTGTGGCCATCACCAGCAGGTCCTGATCCGGGGGAAGGGCCTCCATGGCCGTCTTGGCCATGACCAGGGGCATCGGGCACTTGAGGCCCCGCGCGTCGGTGACCTGCACGAGTCGCCCGCTAGTGGTGGACCTTGCCGTTGGAGCCGGCGCGCTCGGAGGCCTCCTGCGAGCGCGCCAGGTGCCTCATCGCCGTCGCGCACAGCTCGGCCAGCCGCGCCATGCGGTCGTCCTCTGAGCGCAGCTCAAGCAGCTCCTGCTTATCGGAGAGGTCGAAGGCGATCGTGGCGGCCATTCCGTAGGCGTCCAGCGCGCCCAGGTCGCCCTCGCTCGGGCGGGAGTCGGTCACCTGCTCGACCAGGTCGGCGTAGGCGCGGCGCGCTCCCGCGGCGGCATCCTCGTCCTGCTCGTCCTCCTGCTCGAGCCACTCGACGTCACCCGCCGGGTAGGGCATGTCCTCGATCCGTCGCGTCAACCGAAACGGGCGCGTGCCCCGCACGAGGATGTTCATCCGTCCGTCCTCCATGCGCTCGATCAGCTGCGCCACCTCGGCCGCGCAGCCCACGTCGCGCAGGCCGTCCTCGCCGGTCCAGACGACCCCGAACTCCGTCTCCTCCTCCAGGCACAACCCGATCATCGTCTGGTAGCGCTCCTCGAAGATGTGCAGGGGGACCACCTCTTCGGGCAGCAGGACCATCCCGAGGGGAAACAGGGGGAAGCGCTCGGCGGACTCGGACATCTGCCTCTCTAGGCTAGCCAGCGTGCCCGCAAGCGCTACCGCCTCCGACGTGGCGTCCCGGGCCGCCGACGCGGAGACCGCCGGCCCCGCCCACGTGGCCACCGTCTCCTTCCTGGCGTCGCGCGCCGTCCCCTCGGGCGGCTTCCTGGTGGCGCTGGCGGGCGGCACAGCGCTGGCCCGGGTGGCCCAGCGCCACGGCTACCGCCAGGGCTACGGCGCGTCGCTGGCGGCGATGTTGGAGACCGTGGCGATCATGGGGCCGGCGCGCTTCGGCGTCCCCCTCACCCAGGCCCTCAGCGCGCCCCTGCTCGGCGGGCTGCACGCCCGCGAGTGGGGCGTGGCCGCGCAGGTGGCGGTGTGCGGGTTGATCCGTGTGCTCTCCAACGCGATCGGCGTCGCCTTCTTCATCTTCGTGATCACCGGAGGGCTCGATGCCTACTCGGGCGCCTACGAGAACCTGGCGGGCTGGTTCGGGATCGAGCTCGGGCAGACCGCCACGCTGGCGGTGACCGTCGGTTTGGTGGTGCTCTGGGCCGTGGCGGCCAGCATCGCTCAGGTGCTGATCTATCGCCGCGGGCTTCTGCGCTGGCCGTCCGAGGCGGTGGAGGGCACGCCGCCGCCCGCGGTACCCGAGCGCCACACGGGCCGCTTCGACCCGCGCGCGGCCATGGCTGCCGCCGCCATCGCGTTCGCGCTGTTGCTGTCGGGCACGTGGTGGCCGCTGCTGGGCGCGGTGGTGGCGTGGTTGGCCCTGGCCGCCGCGTTCGCCCGAGCGGATTGGCGCTCGGCCAGGACGGGCTTGGTGATCGCGGCCGTCCTGGCCACCGGCGCGCTGGTGTTCTCGCTGACCGGCGGGCTCGGGGTCGAGGTGGCGCTCCAGCGCGGGCTGCGGGCGGGGCTGCTGGTGCTCACCGCCACCTGGCTGCGCGCGGCGGCCGGTGCCGACGGGCTGCGCGAGGTGTTCCGGCGCACGCTGGGCCGGATGCGCGGCCTGCCGGGGGTGGTGGAAGCGATCCGCGTGCTCGACCACATCGGCTCGGAGGGACAACTGGACCGCGCGGGGCGCTCGCTCGTGGTCCTGGCCGTCGAGGCTCCGCTGCAGCCCAAGCCGCTGGTCGACGCGGTGCTGGCCTGGGTGTTCGACCAGACCGGGCGCTTCCGGCCCGGGACTCCGTCTGCGGCGCCGGTGATGCGGGTGCGGCTGGTGGATGTGGCGCTGGTCGTGGCGGCGGCGCTGCCGGTGGTGGCGCTGGTCGGCGTTGTGTAGTCGGCAGGGAATCGAGTGTGCAGTTGTGGTTGCCATAGCCACCACAAGGCAACATCGTTCCCGCTCGCGACGTCGACTGCTACTGGAAGTGGCTCGAGATGGCGCTCCTCGTCGGCGTCAGCCGGCCGAGGGCGGCTAGCCGGGTCCTACCCCGGCGCCCGCCCCGACACCAGCAGGTTGTAGAAGACCGCGGGGGGCAGACGGGGCTCCAGCAGTGCTCGATCGAGCGCCTGGAAGGCGAGGTAGCCGCGGAAGGCGTACTGGCGCCACAGCCAGGGGACCTCCGACGGCTCGGCGGTGGCCTCCAGCGCCCGGTTGGCCCAGCCGAACATGCTGGCTGCCAGCTCCTCTCCGTGGACCTGCACGCGCCCAAAGCCGGCGCCGCCCGCGGCATCGCGCAGCATCGCGGGGGTGAAGGCGTGCACGTCGACCACCCGCTCCAGCTGGTCCTCCTCGGGACCGCGGTGAAAGCCCTCGTGGATCGCGGGACCGGCACCCACGAGCGCCCGCCACGCCGGGGCTGCGCGGTAGGCCGCCCGCTTGGGGATGGCGGCGACGCGGTCGCCGTAGTGGGAGGGCTCGCCGCAGAAGGCGATCGCCCCCCCCGGCTTCAGCACCCGCAGGAACTCCCGGAGAGACCCCTCCAGGTCGGGTAGGTGATGCAGCACGGCGTGGCCGAAGACCAGGTCGAACGAGTCATCGGCGAAGGGAAGGTCGGCGGCCTCGCAGCACGCGCTCTGCGCGCTGACTCCCAGCCGGGCGGCGCTGGCCTGCAGCGCGCCGATCATCCCCGGTGAGATGTCGGTGGCCGTGTACTCGCCGATCGTGTCCGAGCGGACCAGGTTCAGCCCGAAGTAGCCGGTGCCCGCGCCTACCTCCAGGGCTGCCGGAAAGTGACCGAGTTGGCGCAGGCCGAGCGCCTTCTTGAGCTTGCTCGTGACCTGGGCCTGACCGGCCCGGCTGTAGTCGATCCCCCACTTGGCGTCGTAATGCTCCGCGGCCAAGTCGTGATAGCGGACGTTGGCGTCGCGGATGTAGT
>JBBJOH010000113.1:0-5122 GCA_037720995.1 Thermoleophilaceae bacterium | reverse complement strand
CCGCGCTTGGGCGTCCAGGCGTAGTAGGAGGCCGAGCCGCCCGAGCCCGCGTTCTGGGCCGGGTCCACGAACCCGAAGCCGTGCGCGTCCTTCTGCGCGCCCGAGCCGTAGATCCGCTTGTTCTGGATCTTGTCCACGAAGCGCCGGCGGGGGTCCGGGGGCACGGCGTAGCCGGACTGCGACGCGAACACCTCGTTGGCCCCGAAGTTGGTGGCGGGGCTCTGGATGTAGGGCTTGAAGCAGCCGGTGGCCACCGCCTCGGACGACGGGGTGGCCGAGACGTAGCCCTGAACCGCCTCATCGTGGTTCCCGCTGCTCACGTAGGTGGGCACGGGCGCCGCTCCACGCCTCAGCCCGGCGGGCACGAAGGCGCGCTGCGCGCTGTCCATCAGCCCCGTGTACTGCGGCCACCCGCCGTACACGCCGGCCGGTCTGTTGGGGTCATAGAAGTTGCCGTCGCCCCCGCCGTTGTTGTAGTCGCCGTAGTCCTGCAGGCCGGTGTAGCGCCCGGCCTCGTCCAGAGGCAGGCGAGCCAGCCCCGCGCGCTGGTCGGTCGTGCAGCGCGAGTAGTCGGAGATGCCGCTGTTGGGATCCATGCTCGCGCCCCCCTCGAGCAGCTGGCGCATCCAGGTGACCTCGTTCTCCTGCTGGTTGTCCGCCTGGTCGCCGGTGAGCAGGGCCAGGTCCATCGGGGCGCGCGCGCCCTTGGCCCCGGGGTTGGGACTGGCGGTCGTGAAGGCGTTCAGCCGCCGCATCGCGGCGTCGATGGTGGCCGGCATCAGCGCCTCCTGGGGGCGCTGGGCGCTGGTGTTGGGCGCGACCGGCGCCAGCGAGTCGATTCGCGCGGGCGACTCCTCGTCGATCAGGTGCAGGTCGCT
Source organism: Thermoleophilaceae bacterium (assembly GCA_037720995.1). Lineage (GTDB taxonomy): Bacteria > Actinomycetota > Thermoleophilia > Solirubrobacterales > Thermoleophilaceae > JAAYBF01. The sequence goes on along the minus strand of JBBJOH010000113.1, from coordinate 4,244 downwards.
CAGCTGGGCGAAGTAGGTCAGCGACGTTCGGCGCCTGGTGCGGCCGGGCTGTGCCCGCGCGCTGCCGATCTCACGCAGGAGCTGTCTCTGGCCGGGGCCGGGGGCAAGCGCGGTGAACCCGGGCTTGGCCGGCTCGAAGGGTCCGCCCGCTCCGATCGTGGACTGCCGGGTCGTGACACCCGGAGTCTGGGCGAGGGCCACGCCGCCCGCGCAGAGCATCGCGATCGCCACGATGGCGAAGGCAACGGCTCGGAGGGTTCTAAGGCTGGATGGGATTCGCATCGGCGCTCGCCACCCGCGGGCCGAGCCCGGAGCAACCTAGCAACCAACACGGCTTCAGCCCGCAGGTTCCGGTGGTATCCGTTCGACCCAGGGACGCGCCTGCTCGAGCTGGCGCCCGACCGCCAGCAGCAGGCCTTCCGCCAGCGGGGCGCCGATCAGGTGTGCTCCCAGCGGCAGGCCGTCCTCGCTCTGGGCCAGTGGAAGGGAGATCGCGGGTTGGCCGGTCACGTTCATGGCCGCGGTCCAGGGCGTGAACTCGCCCGACTTCTTGAACTCGTAGGCGGGGTTCTCCCCCAGCGGGTCGATCTCGCCGTGGCGCACGGGCGGCCTGGCCAGCGAAGGCGTGAGCACCAGGTCCCAGTCATTCCAGAAGGACACGATGCCGCGGGCAAAGGCCTGCAGGACGGCGACCGCCGCCACGTACTGGGGCGCCTGGATCGAGTTGCCCGTCTCGTACAGCCACATCGAGAGCGGCTCTATGTTCTTCGCGGAGGGCTCGGTGCCGGTCACCAGCTGGCCGTGCATCACGCTGGCGGCCACCTGGGTGGCCCACAGCGCGCTGAAGGTGGGCAGCAGGTCGGCGCCCTTCCACGGCGCGTCGACCTCCTCCACGCGGTGGCCCAGCGACTCCAGCAGCTCGGCCGCGTCCCGCGTGGCGCGCTCGTAGGCGGGGTCGAGCTCGGCCTCGATCGGCATGTCGAAGGTCAGCGCCACCCTCAGCTTGCCCGGGTCGCGCCGCGACAGGTCGGCGAAGGGAGCCTCGGGCGGGGGAGCCCAGGTGGCGTCGCCGACCTCGTGGCCCGACATCAGGTCGAGCATCGCGGCGGCGTCGTCGATCGTGCGGGTCAGGGCGCCGTCGGTGGAGAGCATGTGGTCGCCCAGGTCGGGGGCGCGCGAGATCCGCCCGCGGCTTGGCTTGAGCCCCACCAGCCCGCAACAGGCGGCGGGGATGCGGATCGAGCCCCCGCCGTCGCTGCCGTGGGCCACCGGGACGGCGCCCCCGGCCACCGCGCCGGCCGAGCCGCCGGAGGAGCCGCCGGTGGTGCGCCCCGGGTCCCATGGGTTGCGGGCGGGGCCAAAGCGCCGCGGCTCGGTGACCGGCAGGATGCCGAACTCGGGCGTCTGGGTGCGGCCCATGAGCACGAAGCCGGCCGCGCGAAAGCGACGCACCACGGCGGCGTCGTAGTCGGGCGTGAAGTCGCCGAGCAGGTCCGAGCCCTGGGCCATGCGCAGGCCGTTCGCGGCCAGGAACAGGTCCTTCAGCGCGATCGGCACCCCGGCGAATGGCCGCTCGTCCCCGGCCTTGACCGCGTCGGCCGCGGCCAGCGCGCCCTCGGCGTCGACAAGCGTCCAGTGGTTGAGCGGCTCGGTGGCCTCGATCCGGTCGAGCGAGGCCTGGGTCAGCTCGCGGGAAGAGACCTCACCGGAGCGGACGAGATCGGCGAGCTCGAGAGCGGGCTTGCGCAGGAGGTCGTCGGGCACGGCGGGCAGCCTAACCGCCTGCCCGACGGTGGGCAGTCGGAGGCTCGCGCGCTGTGTCATTGGGTTATCGGGGCACAACCGTGATCGCACAGTTGACACCGGGCGCTCGGCTGAGTCGGGCGTCGGCGGTGAGCAGGCAGCAGTCCAACAGCTCGGCGAGCGCGACATACGAGGCGTCGTAGGCGGACAAGTTCTCCCGGAGCTCCCAGACCCGATCCAGGAGCGAGAACACCGCGTAGCGCGTGATCCCGAGATGTCGCCAGCTATCCAACGCGGTCCACGCGGCGTCGGCGGGCAACTGCTGCGCCATGACCCTTCGGCGCAGCGCGTGCGCGATCTCGGAGTCGACGAGATGGGGAGCATGCAACTGCTCGCCGGCGAGCGCGCGTCGCGCCGGTCCCGCGTTGAGCAGCGCTGCCAGCGCCGCCGACGCGTCGACCACGATCACCTGTCGGCTCGGCCCGCGTCCACGTCGGCGATGATCGTCGCGGTGTCCACGCCGAGGTCGGGAAGGGCACCCAGCAGCGCCGGGTTATCCGCTCTTCGAGAGACCTCCGCGAGCTCCCTGACCGCAACTGCCCCGACCGACGTCGCGTCACGAGCGGCGAGCCGCTCCAGGCGTTCGACGACTTCCTCGGGCACGTTGCGCAGGTACAGGGTCTTCACTGTCGCAGAATGCTAGCAATTCGCTTGCAGGAGCGCGGCGCTGCGGGGCGCCGCCACCTACCTGCGCCTGACGCATCGGCGCCGGCGGGCCGGCCCTCAGCGCAGCTGGGCGACCCGCGAGCGCTCCTCGGACAAGCCCAGCCGCTCCAGCACCTCTTCGGCCAAGCCGAGGTAGTCCTCGGCCAGGTCCGGGCGGCGGTCGACGATCGACTCGCCGCGCTCGGCCGACTCGGCGTAGGCCACCGAGCGCCGCACCACCGACTCGAAGACCCGGTCGCCGAAGCGCTCCTGCAGCTGCTTGAGCGCCTCGCGGGCGTGCACCAGGCGCATGTCGGCGATGTTGAGCACCACGCCCAGCCACTGGAGGTCGGGGTTCAGCCCGTCCTTGGCCAGCTCGACCACCTCCAGCGCCTGCTCCACTCCCTGGAGGGAGAAGTACTCGGCCTCCGAGGTGATCAGCGCGTGGTCGCCGGCCACCAGCGCGTTCACGGTGAGCAGCCCCAGGGACGGGGGGCAGTCCACCAGGATCAGGTCGTAGCGCTTTCCCGCCTCGCGCAGCGCCCGGCGCAGCGTCATCTCCCGGCCCATCTTGCCGCCCAGCACCAGCTCGGCCTCGGCCAGCCCGAGGTTGGCCGGCAGCACGTCGTCGTGGATCGCGTCGAGCGCCTTGGCGCGACCGGTGAGCACGTCGGCCACCGTGGGGTCGGCGTCGGCGGGCACGTCGAAGTAGTCGGAGAGGTTGCCCTGGGGATCGAGGTCGACCGCCAGCACGGACAGGCCGACGCGCCGGAACACGTCGGTCAGCGTCCGGGTGGTGGTGGTCTTTCCCGTGCCCCCCTTCTGGGACAGGATGGTGATCGTGGTGGCCAACGCACGCGCGACGATACCTACCGGCGCGCTCGCGCGCCCACGGCGGGAGGAACGTCCTGGGCGACGGCGAAGATGGGGGCGTGCCCGATCTTGCCGGCATCCTGCTCCGTAAGAGCGTTGGCTCCCTGGACAGCGGCCGGGCCCGCTGCTCGGAGTGCCATCGGACTCCGCTGATCGGCGAGCGGCTGCACGAGACGGACGGCGGTCGCCGCTTCTGCGAGCTGTGCGTGGCCCATGTGCCCGAGCGCGATCGCGGCGACGTGCGCAGCGAGCGCGTGCACGCCAGCGACCGGCACCTGACGGTCGCTCCACGCGCCGCCTGACCGCCATAGCCGGCGGGACCGTAGAATCCCGCCGCCATGCGCCAGGTAACGGTCGACACGGTCATCTCCGCCTCCCCTGAGGAGGTCTTCGACTTCGTGGCCGACCTTTCGCAGCGGCCCTCCTTCTGCGACCACTACCTGAAGGACTACCGCCTGGCCCGGGCCAACCCCGTGGGGATGGGAGCGGCCGCTCGCTTCCTGCTCGACGGGCCCGTGTTCCGCGAGCGCGCGGGCCTGGCAGTGGTGGAGTGCGAGCGCCCGCGGCGAATCGTCGAGGAGGGCAGCATGGGGCGGCGGGGACGGTCGCGGCTGGCGGCGGTGTACGAGTTCTCCCAGGAGGAGGACGGCAGGACGCGCGTGGAGATGACCACCCACAGCGAGCCCGCGACGGCGATCGACCGGCTCCGCCAGCGCGGCGCCCACGCCTGGGTCAAGCGCCAGACCAACAAGGCGCTCGATCGCCTCAAGCAGGTCCTCGAGGAGCCCGGGCGAGAGCCCCTGACGCGGGTGACCATGGCGGGATACGACCCGGCCAAGGCTCCTCGCTTCGGCGGCCACGTCCCGGCTCGGAGAAAGCCCGCGTCCGCCGACGGGTAGACTGCCCGCCGCCATGGCCCTGCT